>CAZMWN010000009.1:14754-27096 GCA_964569935.1 uncultured Pirellulales bacterium | reverse complement strand
TCTATCCAGACAGCGGTGCTCTTCGTTTGGAATTCGACCAGACCTACTATTGGCGGATTGATGAAGTCAATTCTCCGCCGGACTCGACAACATTCGAGGGCGACGTCTGGAGCTTCACAACTGAGCCTTTGGCGTATCCAATACCCGGTGAGTTGATAACCGCCACAGCCAAAAGCAACGTGCCTGAGCAGGGACCTGAAAACACCATCAATGGTTCAGGATTAGATGCTGACGACCTCCACTCAATCCAATCTTCGGATATGTGGCTTACCGCCCTCGACGAATCCACGCCTGTCTGGATCAAATATGAGTTCGACAAACCTTATCAGTTGCATCAAATGTTGGTATGGAACTACAATGGAGAAAGCATTCTTTCCATGTACGGCCTTAAGGAAGTTGCTATCGAGTATTCAACCGACGATACCAACTGGACAATAATAGACATTGTTTCCGAATTCCCACAAGCAACCGGTGCGAATGATTATGCCTCTAATATTACCGTTGAATTCGGTGCTGTAGCAGCAAAGTATGTCAGGATTACCGCTAATAGCAACTGGGGTATCGGGGATCTCTTTAAGCAATATGGCCTGAGCGAGGTGCGATTTACCTTTATACCCGTCAGTGCAAGAAAACCCAGCCCGGAATCCGGAGCAACAGATGTTGCTATAGATGCATTACTTAGTTGGAGCGTTGGAAGGGATGCAGTTGAGCATAATGTGTATTTTAGTAAAGACCAGCAGTCAGTAATAGATGGTACTGCACCTGTTATGACCGTCGACCAGCCCAGCTACGGCCCCTTGTCTCTGGATATTGGAAGCAATTACTATTGGCGGATAGATGAAGTTAATAACAACGAAGCCAACCCAATATGGCAGGGCAATACGTGGAGCTTCTCAACAAGTGAATATCTCGTTGTGGATGATTTCGAGTCCTACAACGATATTACTCCCGGAGAAGAAGGCAGCAACAGGATATATTTGACGTGGATTGATGGATTTGATAATCCGACAGCAAACGGCTCGACAATGGGTTATCTTGAACCGGTTTTCGCTGATGGCGAACATTTTGTTGAGACTGATATTGTTCACGGAGGCAATCAATCGGCACCGATATTCTATGATAACAGAACGGCAAGTATCTCAGAAGTTACAGTAAACACAAATGATCTACCTGCCGGTGGTGATTGGACGGTAGGTGTACCTGAATCGCTGGTACTGTGGGTTTATGGCGATCCTAATAATTCCACTGAGCAGATGTACGTTAAGGTTGACAATGTCAGGGTAAACTTCGATGGCGACCTGACACAAGCTCAATGGCAGGAGTTTTCTGTTGACCTGGCTTCTTTGGGTATCAATCTAAATAATGTCACAACGCTGACTATTGGATTCGACAGGACCGGCGCAACCGGTGGTACGGGTATGATTTTCCTTGATGATATTCAATTATATACTCTTCTAAATGACCAGGCTGTTGTTGCCGCATGGCAGGAGGAATAGTTTTGGATGTAGTTATAACCGGTTTTAGTATGTAGCTTAAAAAATTATAATGTTGCCTGGATTAATTAAATGGTCCGGCATTGATACACAATTGGGCTACAGATCAATAATAATTCGGGGCTTATACCGTTTCATTCGGTATAGGTCCTTTTTTTCATGTGCTGAAAGTTCTGTGTGTAATATAGTTCAGATTGGTCAAGGTTATAGGACAAGGATTTTTACATAAATTCCATATAATAACAAATCGACCACATATTTACCTAACTACCTAAAATTGATTGACCTGAGAGGCCAAATCTGGGATTATATTCGGATGTTGTGCCTCATTATTACGTGAATTTTTAGGAACTCTTTGAAGCGATATAGGTCTAATTTAGGAGAAAACCTGTGACGGAAGCGGCAAATATTAACATCCGCTATGGCCGGACTCCTGACAGGAATATAAGTATTGACGATACTGTTTTGATTAATCAGTATCGCCACGGCGATTCTGGAGCGATGGAACAGCTTATTTTAAGGTATCAGAATCGCATTTATAATGTAATCCTGAAAATATGTGCCGACCCGGACGATGCCGCGGAACTCACACAGGAAACATTTGTCAAAATAATAGAAAATATCCATAAATTCGAGGGCAGAAGCAGGTTTTATACCTGGGCGTTCAGGGTAGCTGTAAATCTGACTTTGAATTACTGCCAAAGGAACGCTAAGCTGAAACTTAGCTCCCTGGATGTAGAAACGAACCAGTACAGCAACCAGGAAAAACAGGTGTTGAAGGAATTTTTGAGCGATGAAAGCTCTCCTGATCCGGCGGTAGTGGCTCAGAATGAAGAATTATGTGCTATGGCTGTCAAGGCGCTGATGAAGCTTGACGATGCACAAAAAGCAGTAGTTGTCCTGCGTGATATCGAAGGAATGAATTATGCCCAGATTGCGGATGTATTGAACATCGAATTGGGAACGGTTAGAAGCAGGTTAAGTAGAGCAAGGGGCAGGCTGAGAAAAATTTTGGAGGCCAGTTTGCTATGAAAGAAGAAATGAAAATCGACGAGTTGCTGAATAGTTTCGTTGATGGCCAGTTGACGGCGAGGCAGGAAACCGAAGTCCAACGCCTGATAGACAACGACCCACAAATTGCTCAGCAGCTGCGGCAACTGCAAAAATGCAGGGTGTTGATGAGTTCTTTACCCATCGCCGATGCCCCGGCTCAAATATTAGATAATATAAAAGCTTCCTTAGAAGTAAAAGCACAACATGATATGCCGGAGCTAATTTCTCAAGAGCGGACCCGAACAAGAAATCTGCTAAGTCAAAGGGTCCTTGCTGTTGCCGCTCTGATTGGCTTGGTGGTAGTTTTAGCTGCTGTATTGTACACAATCGCACCACCTGAAACTGCCCCTAAAAGGCCTGATGCCATGGTTGTAAAAGATTTTCGTGGCAAACTTGAATTGAAAACAAGTGATTTTGTTGCAGTTGATGCATTCATCAATAGAGTAATTGAAGACAACGGTCTCTCAGGTTCACTTACCCCGACGCGGGAGCCGAATAGACGCATCTACACCCTGAATTGCAGTAAACAAGGCCTGAATTTATTATTAGCTGATTTGCGAAGTATCTGGAGTAAGCTGGATACGGCCACTCTATTCGTTGACACTGAAGTCTTTGGTGAGCGGATTATCGTTGAGGCAGTGACAACAGAGCAGATCACTGAAATAATAAGCCGGCATGATTCAAATAAATACATCGAAATAGCAAAGGATTTCGCGGTTCTCAATAATATAGCTGAGCATCTGCCGGGAAGGGAAATAGCCTCCGCTATAGAAGTAAGTACTGATGATTTAATAGCAATTCCGAAACCGATCCTGACTTCAAAACAACCAACAATTAAAGAACCGGCACTTCCTTCAAAAGATGAGAAAATAATTCAATTAACCATTATAATAAATCGGTAGGGATGCTTGATATCAAAAAGTGCACTCTGGTGGTTGTTGATGTGCAGGGCAAACTGGCCCAGCTAATGCACGACAAAGAAATTCTGTTTAAGAATATCCGGATTCTCATCAAAGCCGCCGAAATTCTTAATATTCCAATCCTGTGGTCTCAGCAATGTCCCGATTCTCTTGGTCCGACTGTGCCTGAAATAGCGCAGCTTCTTGCTGATTATGAACCGATAAACAAAGCGGCTTTTAGCTGCTGTGGCGAAGAACTGTTTAATATCAGGTTAAACGAATTGAATCGAAATCAGGTCTTGCTATGCGGCATAGAAACTCACGTCTGCATTTATCAAACGGCGATTGATTTACTCCGCAAGGGTTTTAGTGTGGATGTTATAGCAGATGCCGTTTCATCGAGAACCCTGGAAAATAAGGAAATTGCATTGCGAAGGATGACCGCTGAAGGAGTAAATAACAGTTCTACTGAAATGGCATTGTTCGAGCTGCTGCGAACAGCCGAACACAATCAATTCAAAAATATCGCTAAGTTAATCAAATAACAATCTTCCCTCAGATAGATGGAATAATCTTTGTGTTTATCGCGACGGATTTCAAATTTTTACTTTCTGTAAATAATGATATAATGGTGCAATCATTTTGTAACCGGCAGCCAAATCATCAACCAACTTGCGGCTGAAAAGAGTATCGTCTATCTTTCTATTACAAACTAAATACATGTTCTTTCTTTGATACCAATTCTGGATTTTTTCAGATTTTGTTTTATCAATTATTCTTTTGTATTTATCGCCTTCCAAGACAAAACTGTGCTGCTTTTCTAAAAAGGAAATTGCCTTCAGAAATTCTTTAGGATTCTCGTCAATCATCTCCCGGAATTTACTCATTATAGCCGGTGCGGCGTTGTAAAATCCCATGCCGTATCGATATGAATTCGTGGAAAGCTCAAAGAAATAGCCGCAAACATGTGTTGTCCAGTCTTTGTTCTGATTCTTGAATGTAAACCACACTGTGCTTCTAAAAGGTGATTTGTCTTTGGAAAATCTTGTATCCCGATAAATTCTTGAAATTGTTTTGTTGATTGTTGGAGTGATTTCAAAACGTGGATCGATATCCAGCATGAATTCACCTAAATCTGTCACCAGATTTCTGAGTGGTTCAAGTACATATTCTTCATAGTCGTTCCTGTGTTTTTCAAACCAGGTCTTGTTATTATTTTTCCTAAGCTCTCGAAGAAATTTTAATGACCTGGAAGAAAAGCCCTGAAAATGTACTTCTTCTTGTTTGGTCATGTTTTTAACTGTCTTTCATTGAATCCAGTGCCGCCTCAACTTCTGTAAGATTATTAAGGATTTGTTCTAAATCTTTTTCAAAGCGGTCAATTTGACTGTCTGAAAACTCCCTATAAAATATCTTAGTCAGTTTTTCCGAGACCTCTACATATTTTCTTTCAAGTGTCTTGTCTTTGTCCGTGCGTTCGATTAGTATCATACGCCTGTCTTTTTTTGAGCGTTGGCGCCTGATATACCCCATTTTTTCAAGCCGGTCGAGCATGCTCGTCAAAGTGGATTTTTTTAGTTGCGTTTTTTTTGCAAGTTTATTGATTGAGGTGTTGTCCTCCTGCCACAATGCAAACATAATCCTGCCCTGAGCAGAGTTTATCTCGATATCATATCTTTTAAGCATTCGCTCGAATATTCTGCCCGCAACCTGCCGGATCTTGGCCATCAGGAAGCCTGCCTGCCGTTGTTGTTTCATTGTCTTAGCCATAGTGTGCAGAAAAAAGATAATAACATAAGAGGATAAGAAGATAAGACGAAAAGCCTTAATAGCAAAACTTGTCGGATTTCTTTTCCATGAAGATTAACATGCCTATTATATTTTCATAAAAATATACTATTTTACCTGTTCCTTAATTTCTATCAGTGTTTTTGTTGTATTCAAATCTGTTAATTTTTTGATTTCTACAGTTATTCCTCTTATTTTTCCGTACCTTTTCCCAAAAATAAATTGATCAATGTATTCTTTCTTTAGTTTACTCGCTGTTATTAAACCTTCTGCCTTATCAGGAAAATAAAATGTTGTCTTAAACGCGTTATGATAAATGGAAATCCAACATATAGTTTTTTTCTTTTTTGTTAGTTTATAAAGCCAATTCTTTCCATCCTTATAATAACGCCATTGACCGGAGAACGAAGGATAACTCTCATCTATAAAGTTAATAAATGAATCCCATGTATTCTTGACATTTCCAAGATAGCGACTTAAAACCTCATCATTTGGATATTCATCTTTATCATTTAAACACGGCTTTTCCATATCTCTCTCCTAAAAGCATATCGGCACCAGGACTTCTGTTAATTGGTCATCATCGGGTTGCATCGATTTATCGTCCAATATGCTCAACGCCATTGCACTTTTCCTCTACATTTAGCGTGGATTGGGGACAGAGCGATGCGCATGAAAGACCTTCCACTGCCCATCTTTTAGGACAAAGACAATTGACTCGGCGAAGGATACATTAATTTTAAGCTCACTCTCAAGAAATGTGGCCGAAGTTGTTCCATCCGCCACCCAAAGGGCAATGGTTGGTGAAATTACAGTAATATGCTTTTGATTATATTTGTATGATATGTCCTTAAGTCCCTGGAGAGCTTGCCTGGTTGTATCTAATGCTTCCTGGCGAGTCATTGAGATTTTACCGTCCTGGACAATAACACCCTTATTCATGTCAAGTACATGACTAAAAAGGGCTTCTGCATCCCGGTTTTCCCCGGCCTTCATCATTTCCGAGTGCACTTTTAAAATCGCCTCTTCAATAGCTGCTTGTTGCTCTTTTATTATATTGTTTTTGTCATTTTGCGCAGCCCATACGACTGAAACGCAGGTCAAAAGGAGGATCGCTTTCAATTTGTTATTCATGATCTTTCCCTTTCTGTAAAAATATTCGACTAAAATTTTATTTCTTCGACTACAGCTTGAATTCAAAGGGACCTTCTTTATACCATCCTCTTGCGAAAGAAGGCGAAAATCTAAGTACAGTAAATTCAGGGTCATCCGCACCTCCCGGCCAGTGCATTTCCCAGCCGTCCTGCCAGAGTTTTTTCTTGAACTCCTTATCTGTTATTTCTTGTACTTGCCCGCTAAGCATTAATGTATGAAACGCGGCCGGATTGCATAGGTATGCTGAGACTTTTGGATTGGCCCGAATTTGCTGCATTTTTGTAGATGATTTACTGGTTATGAAGTAGATATTGAAATCTTGCTTCTTTTGCGCGATAATTTCTGCCGCACCGGGATTTTCTTTCTTGTTCCTCAGATTAGACATCATTCTCGTGTGAGGATAACCGTTACTACCGTTTGTGCTCAGATATATCGCATTAGCCGTTTCCATTAAGTTCAAACATTCTTTTTTAATTTCTTTTTCTTCCATTTTTCTAAGTTCCTTTCTTGTTTATGAAATATTCAACTCAAGATTCCAGCGACTCTCGAATATTTTCCAGATAATCTTTGCCGAGAAATGGTTTGATGAAACGTTCGTATTCATCTTCCGGGACATGAACTCCATCTTTGAGCTTTTCCTGAACAAAATTCATCTTTTCCGTGAGTTTATCGCAGGCGAAATCTTGACAATGTGCACAATTAACCAATTCCTTCTCGATCGAGCATGACCGAACAGTACAGCTTGGATCACCGCCTCCTTCCAGGCATCCCTCGCAGGTTGTGATTGCCTCAGGTGGTACCTCTGAACCAAAATATTTCGCCCACGCATCGCACATTAATTGCTTGTCGCTATCCGATTTCAGGTTCGTTTTGTACGCCGGGCATAAATCACATCTATATCCGCATTTCGCTATAATTGGTTCCATTTTTTTCTCCTTTGAGTTTCTCAACTGTTTTTAATTCATTCTTGTGTATTTGCTGCTTTCTTAAACAAACCTGCGCCAAGCTCGCTGCCTAAAGTCCCGGGGACTATATGCAGATATCCTCGCGGTCGAACGACACTAAGGGCGTCGGCAGTTACTATAGCTTTTGCGAGTGTCACATTCCCTTCTTTGATTACATTCTTTTCCTCAAAAGAGATTTCGGAACCGGTTTGGCCGTCTATTTTTGATGCTGTCCCGTAACCTGACTTATACTTGCTGTTCGTAACGATACAATCGCTAATGGTGTATTTTTTTCTGTTATTTGGTGACCTCATCCAGAAATACTGGCTGCGTGTGATTATATTGTGATGAAATTCAAAATCTTCCGCGGTTTGACACGTCCAGACGGTGGCGATGTCCGACCCATCGACGATACAGTAACGCATCGCATTGCCTTTACTAATCCCACTTTCTGCATCCCAGAATATGGCCGGTATATCGCATTTATAAAAAACACAGTGGTCCACTACAAGGCTTTGCCCATTTGCACATATCGGGCAGTTGTAAGGCAGTGCCTGCTCATCTCCGACAAACATGCACTGTGAAACAACGAGGTCTTCGAGATTTTTGCCGGATCTGAAAATTGAGTAGCCCCATGTTCTTGGTCTGGGATTGCCGAGGAACTTCATCCCCCGGAATATTGCGTGATTAACTTCTATCTTTAATGCTATGGCGTGTTTTTCTGTGTTCGTCCCTTGTCCTTCAACGGTTGAGATTATCACCGGCATCATTGCAGGCGTCCAGTCATTGTCGTCCGAAAGAGCCGTCGCTTCAATTATGAACCGTTTATTCTGTGTGTACAGCCGCGAATTTTCAAAGACGACAGTGTTTGTGACACAATAAGCACCCGGAGCAATTTTGATAGTAGTTGGTCCCGGTTCGTTACTGTCGTTAACAATTTCCGCTGATCGTACTATCGTTTGGATTGGCTTCTCTTTTGTCCCTGGATTTGTGTCATTACCTCGATCGCTGTCAATATATATTGTCTCAGCGCGTAAAAAACCGCAACAAAGGCCAAGAAAAACAGCGGCACAGATTATCTCCCGGCTTAATGTTTTCCTCGTTTTCATCTTTATTATTCTTTCCCAAAATATTTAGTTTTATATAAAATAGTACTATATAGTACTATTTGTCAATACAAATTTTAATTTATTCTTTCCTGCGTTTTTAGCATGAAAAGGAGGAATTCTGAAAAAATTCAAAAAAGTTAGAAAAAACCTGTTGACATGTTCGACAAATGTCGAATATTATCTATATAAATAGAATATGGAGGTAAAAACCTATGTCAAAGACAAAAAAATCAAAAAGAGGAAGCAGGAATAAGCCGGCAGTAGAATTAACCGAGGCCGAATGGGAGATTATGAGAGTTGTCTGGGAAAAAGAACCTTGTGCAGCGGGCACGGTTCAGGAAGATCTGACTCAAAGCAGAGACAGGGCCTACAGCACCGTAAAAACCACGATGGACAGGATGGTTGAGAAAGGATTTCTGGAAATTGAGAAAATCCGGAACCTGCAGCTTTTCAAATCCTGTATCAACGAAATCGAAGCCAAACGAGGGGAGTTTCGCAAAATGTTAAAGCGAGCCTTTGACGGGGCACTGACGCCGATGATGCAGTTTTTGATTGAACATGAAGGCCTTTCAAAAAAGGAAGCCTCTGAGCTTCGAAATATTGTCGGAAAGTCACAAATCATGAAAAATAAATAATAAAAACAAATAAAAAACAGGGAGAGTTATAAAATGAACCAGATAATAAATAGTTTTATATCGGCGACAAATGAAATCGGCGGGGGGTTCTGCAACTTCGCCGGGAATATGCTTATCCAGTCGAGCGTGTTAATTTTGCTGCTTTTAATTTTCGATTTTCTGATAAAAAAGCGTGTCAGGGCGACATTTCGATACTGGATATGGATGCTGGTGTTTATTAAACTTATTTTACCACCGACACTGTCTTTACCGACTGGCGTTGGCAATTGGCTTGGGGAGTATTTCACTACCAATTCGATTGTTGCCGAACAGCAATTTGATATTGAATATAATGAACCTGTTATAATATCGTCAACCCAGCAACCCACAAGGCCGGTTGAAAAACCCCCGGTTCAGGTAGCTCCGGCTCTTTCTGAGTCGATTACTTCTGTTTCATCTGATATTCCGGTTATATCTGCCGGTACGGCTCTTAATACACTAACATGGCAGGGGATTGTTTTTATGCTATGGCTTGTTGGAGTATTGGTTATTGCAGTTTTGCTTATTCAGAGGGTATTCTTTGTCAGGGGCCTGATTGCACAAAGCGAGCCTGCAAAAAACCGGTTGGCTCATACTCTTGATAATTGCCGTGAGAAGGTTGGCATTCGCCGCGATATCCAGCTAAAGCTCTCACATAATGTTACAAGTCCGGCCGTTTGTGGGCTGTTTCGGCCGGTAATATTAGTTCCAAAAGCTATTATTGAAAAATTATCACAGGATAAACTCAAAGCGGTCTTGACTCACGAGCTGGCCCATATCAAAAGGGGCGATTTGTGGATTAACTGTGCGCAGACTTTGTTACAAATCGCTTATTTTTATAATCCTTTTGTCTGGCTTGCAAATACTATGGTTCGCAGGATTCGCGAGCAGGCTGTTGATGAGATGGTACTGGTTGCTCTCGGCACGCAGGCTGATAGTTATAGCAATACTCTGATTGATATAGCCGAGATGGCGTTTTCCAGACCGGCTCTGAGCCTGCGATTAGTAGGTGTTGTCGAATCGAAAAAGGCATTAAGTCGCCGAATCAAACATATCCTGAGCCGTCCCTTGCCCAAAAGTGCAAAATTAGGAATTGCAGGTTTATTGGTAATAACAGTCACCGCCTCAGTGTTGCTTCCTATGGCAAAGGCAGATAAAAAACCGATTGAGCAAGTTGATAGAATACAACATAGCGATAAGGCAGATGTACAACCGGTGCAGCATTCTTACGCGGCAAAAATGGATAAACAGGACAAGGCCAAAATCATCCTTCGGGCGAACGTTTTTTCTGTTAATGGGCCGATTTCAATAATTACCGATTACCTGCGAGATGAGCTTGGTGTAAATAATACGGCCAGCGAGATGACCGATGCACAGGTCATAAAATTCAAAAAATGGATGGAAACTGTTCCTGAAACGACAATGATGTCAAGCCCTTCGCTGCTTGTATTCGACGGGAAAACAGCCGAAATGAGTGTTATAACAAACGAAAAATTTTACACGGCAGATTATGAAAAAACTTCCGATTCACCGCCGCAGTACAAGCCGGTGCTAAAAAATTTCACAACCGGCGTTGAGTTTGAATTTACTCCTGCATTAACAAAGGACAAAAGTATCATCCACTTAAGTATGAAATTCGATAAAACCGACCTGGTTAAAGTGGAGGAGAAAAAGCACGAATCCGGTAATACGATACAGCTTCCTGTACTAACTAATTCAGAAATTGTAACTCAGGTCGCAGTGCCGGTAGGAAAATACTTTTTAGTTTCAGCAGCAGGAACGCAGCAGGCAAAACAAATCGTTCTGTTGGTCAAAGCCAATGTGCAGAATGAGGCAGGGCCTTCTGACAATAAAACTCCTGCAGGAATGGTTGGGACATGGTTTTTCGATAATCCAATGGGCGATGAGGAACAGATGGCAATCTTTCCGGACGGCCGAGTTGTTGTTTTGTATTCTAACGGTCACAAAGACCAGAGCTATTATGAAAATGGTTTCATTGAATTGGCCGAATATAATAATGCCAGGTTCAAAATAGCCATGCTGGAAAACGGGACACTGATACAATACGTTGATACCGATACCGGCGGATTGGCAAAACGATGGCGGCGCATAGATTCTCAACCTCAATCTAAATTACTCAGAACACTTACAGGCGAGGATAATAATAAAACCGATGTAAGAACCGAGATGAGTCTTGAACGTCTCGACGACCCGGAAACGGATTCGATAATTAAGGAAATGAAAACTATCACGAATACAATGGTTCAAGCCTTCAATGCCGGTAATGTCGATAAATTGCTTTCTTATTATACAGATGATGGGATAAGATTGCCGGACCAGGTTAAAGCCGCTATAGGTAAAGATGCACTGCGCGAACTGCAAATGCGGGAGTTAAAAGAAAATGTAAAAATCCAATCCTTCAAAGAACTCGATAAAAATGTATATGTATGCGGCGACTATGTATTCGAGACCGGTAAGGTTGTTATATCACTCTCAAAACCGAATACGAGATTTTTACTTAGTGACTGGCTCAATTACATCACAATTTGGAGCAGACAGCCCGATAGTTCGTTAAAGATTAAGCTCGATGCCATAAGTCCGGCTGTTATCCCTGAAGGAGACAATATCCCCGAGGCCGACGGTTTCGTGATGGTCAAGGTCAAATCCGATTCTGAGCCGTCTGAAGATATGAATGCCGTATATGAGAAAATCAAAAAATTCGAAAACGAGTTTCACCATAAGTTTATCGAGCGTGACTCCGAGGGAGCTGCCGGATTTTATGCCGATGATACAATCCTTATGCCCTGGAGGCAAAATGCCGTCAAAGGCAAAAAAGAAATCACAGAATTTATCAAAAAGGATATAGCAAAATCGCCTTTAGTGGACATGACCGTGGATGTTGCTCATATCGAAGGTAACAACAAGGTAGTCTATGCAGCAAATATTTTAAGGATTCTTCGTCCGGCCAGGATGTTACTTTCCCAGGTAAGGGTGTCCATGTGTGGTCGCGCCAGGAGGATGGCTCATGGAAAATCCTGCTCGACTTGAACAATGTCAGTATTCCAATTCCCGGCAACTAAAAATAAAGGCTTGCGGCTCATGTTAACATGGATTCCGATTTAAAATCAGGAATTCAATCCTGTTATTTAATAGCACATGAAGAAAATCATTTCATAAGAAGTTTATCTTTTTGTGAACCGGATTTACTCCTGTTCGTGCCAGCTTTTATCCGATAGAACCTCTTTTAT
>CAZMWN010000009.1:0-14744 GCA_964569935.1 uncultured Pirellulales bacterium | reverse complement strand
ACTAAAAAAGTTTTGTTGTACTTATGAGGCGATGGCAAAATTTCGAAATCATTATCTGTTAGCAGCGGTGGTTATAATAGCAGGATTTTTATCCGTGTTTTCAATAAACAGGTTTTTACAGGTTGTTTCAGTCGGCTTTGACCGACCTGTTATCTCAGCGTCTTCCGGTGGTCAGCCACGGGATGTTGATTTGCAACGTATTCGCACAATGATTCGGCAAAATAAACTTTCCGATAAGGAAGCGGAATTTTACAAGAAGGTCGAGTAAGCATACTTTTTGAACAATGTGATTGTTTTCAACGGATTTTTAAGATTCTTCGATTGTCACTATCAAAGCATTATGGCCCATCGGATACGGTAGCTTTCAATATCTGGAATTGTAATTCGAATACTTTCCGAAGCTCACCATCAGGAATAACATTACCTGTGACACCCATATAATAATCCGTAAAACGTGAGCCAATACCGATGACTGTTACGGTTCCCTTGCCGTAATTTACCTTTGCTGCGATCGGCATATTTGCCACCCACATGAAAGGCTCTCCTCCTTCGATTGCATAAGCTGAGTCAATTTTTATAACAGGCCAGGTTTCCGGAACCTTCAGTTGGCCGTCAAGACGAGACCTTCGATTTACACTGACTCCGAAGGGATACAGGAGGCTGTCCGCTGTTGACTCGACATTTTCCGGTGAATCCAATATGAGCACTTTACCACCTGATGCGACATAGCTGACCAACTTTTCGCGGAATTCGTCTTTGACGGTTAGGTTCGGATGTGTAAATACGACCAAGTCATCTGTCAATACATCTTGTCCCCGTTGGCGGGAAGTGAAGTAGCCAAGGCGTAAAATCCATCGTTCAAAAATCCCAAATCCGTTTTTTTCTCCGGCAATAAATCCGCTTCTTGATAGAGGTGCATCACAAACTGTGCGATCAAGTACGACTCGAACCATCGGTCGGCTGGCTTGTGGAAGAGGCATAGAATACTGATGGATTAGTCGTGTACTTACTGCCGCGTTCGCCCAACCGAACAAACCTGCGCTGACTAAAACCACCCAGGCTCCATTCCAGCTTCTTGATAAAATCAGAGCGATAACAAGGACTAAAATCCCCAGAAGAATAAGGAAAGGCTGCAGATTGAAAGAGGAGTTACTATGATTAAGCCATTCGAGCATACCAAGCATTAATTCCGCTTTTCCCGGTTCGAAAGTCGCAAAGTTGGAAAATATCGTCGAGTCGGAAAAAGCAACAACGCGGCCGGCACCGTGACGGACTGTCCATAGTTGCACAAAAGCACCGTACCGCATTTCGGCGTGGTCTTCGACCTGGGGATAGAAATTACTTGCGTGGTAGTCCGCCGTCAGATTTTTCAAACCTGTCGAGCGTATGACTGCCCGGCCCGGACTTTTTCCGGGATTTATAGAGCACGATACTGCAAAGTTCAGCGGGGGCATATTCTGGATTATCGGGTGTGGTACCAATGGCAGGGGGTAGAGCTGGGTAAAAATAGTATCGATATCAAACAGACAATCATAACGAAATCTTAAACCGAAAATTTTTGCTATGTCATTGATATATGTGCCTGTATTAAAAACGTTCGTATGTTCACCAACGAGCATCAGACCGCCACCCCGTTTGACAAATCGCTCTATTGCTGCTATTTCATCCGGAGCATATCGCGATGTCGGGACTTTAACCATAAGGACATCACAGGACTGGAGAACTGAATCATCGATTGAAGTATTGAGGCGGGACATATCGTAAAAGCGTGAGCAGTAATCATAAATACAGGCATAGTTGTATCCGGATTCCTGGCCATAAAATTCTGTGTCGAACGGCCTTTCAGTCGGTTCCCAGTCCGAGTGATATTCATCGACCAGAACACGACCTTCTTTGCGTTGTCCCGGCATATCCAATAATATGCCGGCTATCAGCATGAAACTACCTGCAAAGGTCAGGATAATTATACCAAAACGTTTAGGATGCTTGCCTCCAGGTTCTAAAGCCAAAGACTGACGACCAGTGAAAGGTGCATGGATGAACCGGAGGGTTAAAAGAATTAGCCCCAGCAATAACACCATGTGTATCCAGGGATTCCAGAACTGGCTTATTAACGCTAATGCTGAATCGTATTCGGTCCGCAGCGCCCGATGCATAAATACAGATATCAAAATCGCCGCTCTAAAGAAAATCCATGCAGCAATCACAATTATGAGTGCTGCTATTTGTTTCGCTAAGCTCAATCTTTTATTGCCATTGGGTAATCTTGCAGGCTGGCGCAGGCACAGCATAACAATACCACCGAAGAGAAAGCATAATGTCACAGGATCCAACAGCAGCTCCCATGTAGCACCAAGAAGATGGACAATTCTCGGAGAGTACAAGGCAAGATTGGAACCGTTAAATGCTGCCTCGATACCTAACATTTGTAAAACTGCATAAAGAAAATAAGGCAGAGGCCATGGAAGCTCGTGTGATCTTGCGGTGACGTACTCATAACCAAGCATAGCCAATGCCTGCGACAGTAAAATAATACCGGCAAGTATTGCCGCCGATGCAAAAACTCCGGGCCAGCGTCGGGGAATTGGTACAGCAAAAAGGACAAGACCAACAAAGATAAGAAGCGGTGCTGTCCGGTACGGCCAAGGCACTAAATAAATTACAGGCAGCAGCATTAACGCAGATACTACTGCCTCAAATACCGCTGGTCTGCGAATGGGAACTCCAATCAGAAGTCCTGTTCCAACTGCCACAAGCACCACCCAGATTAACCATGCAGCATTGTGGTAGTAGCTCAGTCCGAATAGCCACGACGCACTCAATAAAGCCAAGCCAATCCAGGACCGTTTCAATTTACAGCCTCCTGATTAGTTTCTTCTGATTCGATTGTTTTTTGTTCGGATTCAGATTGAATTTCCAGAGCAGGGGGAATCCACATTTCTTCGACGCGTAGTTGTGTGATAAACCATCGCCAGAAATCGGCGTTTTCCCGCATCCCTTCAAACGGTTCTCCACCTTCCCATTCAAGATTCTTGTTCATTGCAAAACATGTATCCCCGATAACTACAACCTTACCAGCTCCGAGCGAACGTATAATGATAACCGGCAAGTCATTTTGACCATTTGCTATAACCCTGGCGTTTGGATCGCTACAGTTGATGGGCCATGCCGCATGAAAACGCACAAAGACCTGTTGTTCTCCGGAGCTAAGGTAAGGAGACTTGAAGTGCCCCATAGCTTCAGGTTCGGGTGTACCTGGTGCGAGAGGACCAACAGTAAAACCAAACATTGAAAGCAAAGAACGGCTGGGACCTGCATGATCCAATCCTGCCATGATTATGAAAGTTCCGCCGTTGATTACAAAATCCCTGACTAATTCCCGTTCCTTTTTCGAAAAGCTTCTTGAAGGTGCAATTGATATTAACAAATCTGCCTTCATAATACGCTCGGCTGTCAACTCAGGAAGAAAATGAGCGAGATATCCATTTCGCATAAGAGTTAGGATAAATCCCCCGATGCCGTCGGGACGCCAGGACTCTCCGCTGTACGCTTCCAAGTGTGAGGAATCGACATATGCCAGGTTATTGGGTGTTTTGTAGCGTCCATCGGGGAGAATCTTGCCGGCATTTTGACTGATTTTATTGGAAATAATCAGCGAGCTTGAAAGGCATAGAACCACTATAGCAACTTTCCATTCACCTGGTTTCCACATCAGAAGTCCTATGAGCAGGACGCAGACCGATATGCCCAGAAGCTGTCTCCAAACCGGATGAGCATTTTTCACACCACCTGCCAGATAACCAAACAGACGAGAAGTAAAAACATACGAATTGACATTAATGCCGTTTGTCAGGCTTGATGTGTCACCAAAGGCAATAACACGTCCCTTGCCCAGAGGTTGCTCTGCAGCCAGAATCAAGTCACCGAGTTTCTCTCCTGAATCATATTGACCGTTGCCCATCATGGCCCGGCTGCTTCCTCGGTCCCCCATATCCGACCATCCCCATCGACCGACAAGGATTGGGCGCGCGGGCCAGCCGATTTCAAGAGAAGCACCAATAACCACACCGAATTGATTATGCTTATCCGGGACACCTATTGTTGCCGGGTGAGCAATAGCATCATATGACTGCAACCAGCCACCAATGGCATACGTGGCTGAATCGAACTCGACTCGTATATTAGTCGGTTCCAGCACTTCATTGAAGCGATTACTTTCGTTGCTGTCTCGGGTTGTGTGCTCACCCATAACCAGAAGGGAACCGCCTTTTTGCACAAAATCCCATATTCGTTCCAGTTGACCTTCAGTCCAGGGCTCGTTGGGAAAAAGCAAGACTAAGGTATCAGCATCACGGAGGTCGTCTTCAGACAAGTCGGAGGAAATGGGACTGCTTGCTCCCATACTTTCAATATAAACAGGAAGCATCCCGTACATTCCACTCGATAGCCTGCCGTACTGACCATGTTCCGGTTTGAGCCAGTTGAGAAATCCTTTTTCATAGAAAACAATCTTTTTACCCTGCAGGGACAATTTTGCGGGGAACATCACAAGGATAACAGGTATAAGGACGGCCAGAACAAGGGCTGCAGGTAATAATATATATTGGAGCCGACCGGAGCGTATCGAGGCATGAGTTATACCCTCAGCATCATCCTGATACCAGTTAGACCATCTAAACATAGCAGCAGCAATCAGTAAATGTATCCCACAAGCTAAAACAGGCAAATTCCATGGAATTGCCTTATGGAAAAGAGCGGCCCATGTCCAACCTGTTTGACCAGCGGGCTCCGGTACCAATGTAAGAATGTTTGGAACAAATGACAATACGATGAGATAGCATACGTGTCCGCTTAAAATCCCTAAAAAGCTGTAGATTGCTCGTGTCTTTCTTGGTTTCGGGCTGGAGGCCAGACACACAATCCATAGCACGCTCATAAGTACCAGGAAGTCGAGACCGGCAAATGTGACCCCGACATAAACAGATTGATGTGAAATAACACCTCCGATGCTTCCAAGAATGCGACCAAGTAAGTCAGAGATTGACCAGACTATCGGGATACATGTAAAAGCCATCCGGTAGAGGCCAAATACAGCGATAGCAACAGAAGCGACAAGCTGTATCCTCTTTGCCCGTCCACGCGAAGCAAATGCAAGGGATGCCGGAACAAGCGAGACACCTATTACGTTGATAACCGGTATGGGCAAGGATATCATATAAATGGCTAAGCCAATTGTTGCCAGCAAAGATATAAGGCTTGTTATTTTTCGCCGTGGGAATGGGCGTTGTGCGAGAATGGCAATAGCTAAAACTGCTAATGTCAGAGTCCGTCGCAGGGGATGTCCTAATAAACCCGTGGAGCCTGCTGCAATCCAGGCGGCCGCTAATCCGGCTATCACCGAGACCACCGGTCCAATCTCTGGTGAAGTCTCTGCAGGAACATCCGCCGAAAATCCCTCAATTTCTTGTTTCTTATTTCGATTCACTCCCTGAATTATACCCCTTATCATACTCTGAGCAAAAAGAAAAATAACAAATCAGACAAGCGAGTCAATACCTGCGACAGAATATAAGTTATAATATACTATCGGAAATAGATAACTGCGAACAAAATGAAACTCTGTGAGGGATAAATATATAAGAACCCTCGTGTCATATTACTAACTCAAGGGTTCTTATTTGACCTTTTAATATATGTTATTTCGTCCTGATATTACATCGCCTTTCCTAACAAATCGCTCGATATAACAGTTGGACACTCGGTTTTGATCGCCGGACATTCTCTCTCTACAGAATAGTTCATAGCTCCATCCGGTCCAAAAATGCAATTTGGTGTAAACGTAGTAACCGGATCACAAATCGGGTACGTTGTAATCTGACATATATCCCCGCCCGAGCAAATAGTTAATGTAGGCGGACACTTTGTTTCCGCCTCCGGGCACACAGTCTCTGTTGGACACTGAGTTTGTGCAACCTCGCATAGAGTTGGTTCTGGTGGACAACGAGTATAAATGACAGGGCATTGAGTAATAGCCGGCGGACACCTGGTCTCAGAAGCAGGACATTCCGTCAGAGCTATCGGGCACTTGGTATAAGCAACCGGGCATACGGTCTCTGTTGGACACTGAGTTTGTGCAACCTCGCATAGAGTTGGTTCTGGTGGACAACGAGTATAAATGACAGGGCATTGAGTAATAGCCGGCGGACACCTGGTCTCAGAAGCAGGACATTCCGTCAGAGCTATCGGGCACTTGGTATCAGCAACCGGGCATACAGTCTCAGATACCGGGCACCGAGTATATGCAACAGGGCATTGAGTAGAAGCCGGTGGACACCTTGTTTCATAAGCAGGACATTCCGTTAGAGCTATCGGGCACTTGGTATAAGCAACCGGGCATTCTGTCTCCGTTGGCGGACATGTCGTTATTGCAACACATTGCGTTTCTAAAGGAGGACATTGAGTAAATACAACGGGGCATTGAGTAGGAGCCGACGGACACCGGGTCTCAAAAGCAGGACATTCAGTCGCAACTATCGGGCACTGAGTTTCCATAACAGGGCATTTAGTATCAGCCGGCGGACACCTTGTTTCTTCCAGGGGACATCGGGTTGGTACAGCGGGACATTCCGTTTCTATGATCTGGCATACCGTATAAAGTGCCGGGCAGGTAGTATCTGTTGGAGGACACTGAGTCGTCGCCACGACAGGACATTGTGTATTAACCGCCGGGCATCGGGTCGCTACTGTCGGACATCTTGTCGCCACGACAGGACACTGAGTAGAACTGACCGGCATGGAAGTAGGCATAGATTCATTGTCGTGTGTGTATGTCAGGCAAAATGCCATATCAACCGAATCTTTTTCCATATCGTGATAGGGATGATTCTTCGGATAACGCAGCTCTTTCCAGAATCGCGGCAGTTCCGTGCCCACATCCCAAACAGCATCGTCCATATAATGATCGGGCCATCGGCGGGTTTTCCAGCCGAATTCACCGTCATTGGCATCAACCTGAACGTTTAACCAATAAATTCGTGGATTATCAATCGTACCATACTGTCGAAATGCCACATTGGGATCAATGTTGATATCTATTCGCCATATCTTCCTGTCTCCGCCCTCAAGGAGTTCTCCGTTAATCGGGTCCCACCACCATTCGCCGGGCTCAGGAAGTGTATAGTAAAGTGTCTCCTGGAACTCGTCCTGTAGAAAATCCATTTCCCACAACACGCCGGGAGAAGGCTGGGAAAATTGATTGTTCGTATCGGCTCCTAAAGGTCCGGCCGGATCGTCTGTATGGATGCTAAGGTGAATCTTTTTAATCACACCACGTATGTCAGATTTCCAGGAACACCAAAGATGAACATCCGTAAGGAGATTTTCATTTATACACTCGAAGTCGTCCGCGATAGAACGGATAAATCCATCGTTACTGTCAATCCTGATGTCAATGCCGTTCTCGGTCACATCCGGCAAATTAAACCATTTGGCGTTTCGAGAAATAATGAAGGTACCTCCGGGGCAATTGTCGTATTTATCACAAGTCAGTGTATCACCTGTGGGATCCGGACCACAATCAGGAAATGGTTCTGGAATTAGTGGGCCTCCATTGAGGTAATGTAGGATGAACGTTGCATCGTTTATATTTACTACTCCGTTATCATCGGCGTCCGCGGCATCCATACATTCGGGTTTAGGAGCTCCCGAAAGCGCATAATCCATGATTAAGGACGCATCGGCATCATCGACTTGGGTATCCTGGTCGGCGTCTCCACGAATAAACTGCTGCTCAACACACTGTGCACAATTGTCATATATAGTAACCTGATGGTCTTCGACGTCCCCGCTGTCGGCGGGACCCCACGGGTATGAAGTTCCATCTCTGCTGATACGGAAACGAGCAAAAGTTTGCCCGGGTACAGCATTGTCTGGAACAATAAAAGAGATGGTATGAATCCCATCGGGTAGGAACCACGAGTAGATTTTTTCGCTGGCCTGCCAGCTCATAGCATTATTATAATCAATCCACGCATCCACATAGCCTCCGCCCCCGTTGACTTCGAGTGTTATATCCGCCGGCTGGCCTTGAAACAACGGTGGTATAAACACACCATCCTCATCGTCGTTGGGAGGTCCCAGAGAAAATAATGGTTCGATATCCAGGTCATCGCCCAGGGCATTTGATTCCGGTTGCCCGTTTAACTCTGGATCCGGCTGATCGGTATCGTCACCCAACCATGGACCGGCAATTACATGGCTGGCACCACTATTAAAAGAGAGTGTCGGGTAGCCGGGTGCCGATGCTCCATCCGGAGCGTCGCCCCAATCGTATTCCCGCTGTGGCTGATCGCCGCCGGTTATCACGAATGCCAGATCGAGTGTTTCACCCTCGAAATCATGGTCATCGGGATATGTCATCTCAATCCAATAATTATACCCGTCAATTTGGTAGGCGGCATTGTCGTTCCATTGCAAATCACGAGTGGTTGTCTTCCATCCGAATTTGTAATCAGATTCGTAGGGATCATCCGGTCCGACTTCATCGACAACGAGCCAGTAAATTGTCCCTTCCTCCTGAGTAAAAGGATTATCATCAATACAAAAATTGTATTGATAGGCTTTTCTATGATTATCGGGAAAATATCGACTTCTCGGCGGATCGTACCAATCCTCCAAGCCGTCATGGACCATGAGAACTGAGTATTCACCGGATCGAAACGTGCGAGTCCATAGAAGATTTCCCGGCTTGCTCAAGATGTCCCCTTGAGCAGGGATATCCGAATAAATGCTGAGTTCGAATGTCAGGCTATCTGGTCCGTTCTGTGGTAAAGTATCATTGATGAATGAACCCCAAATATGAATGTCATTGATAGGCCCGCTGCTTGAGCACTCGAAATCATCCGCTAACGTCGCTATGAACATGCTGACATCTACGCCTGTGGAACTCAGATCAGGCTCTTGCGCCCAGTGCATCTTATCGGGGTCACCAGAATTCCAATCGCAATCAGCCGTAAAACCTTGAGTGGTAAAACCAAGTGCTATGGATAATATGGTAACAAACAATACTGGATATGCTAATTTTAGATAAGAAGTTTTCATAACTTCACCCTCCAGGCAGGAATTTAAAGTGTAGAAAATCCCTGCTTCTTAATGGATGATAAGAATTTAAAACTACCCAACAATACTTCCTTTAATTATCTAAATTTAACAGATATTTTCCGGAAATTCAAGCTTTTTTTACGGCTTATGGATTTTTTTGAAAATAACGGTTTTAAAAACACCGATAATTTGTGATAAATCGATAATTCCACGACTTAAGGGGTCTTTAAGGGTCATTAGATGATACTAATATTTTTTTAAAAATTCTTTGATAAAGCTACCTCAGGCATAAAAAAAGCCCCGTCAGTCTTTGCCACCGACAGGGCTTTCAACGAGGCCGATGAGACTCGAACTCACAACCTTCGGATCGACAGTCCGATGCTCTAACCAGTTGAGCTACGGCCCCATATTTTCAATCAAAAGCGCAATATAATCTTCCGGTTGGTACCATGTCAATACTTTTCATAAAAACAAATATTACTAAAAGTCCGGTTTTCTCATTTTCTTGATGAATTTAACCTTCTAACGACCGGTCGTGATTTATTACCTTTCTTATGACCCTGCTCGAGGACCTTCATTGCTTTTGCCACGTTGGCTACTTTTAAAATGCCGGTCGTTTTGCCTCCCTTCGCTCCCGCAGTACAGTATGCATATGAAATGTTGATGTGGTTCCTGGCCAGTTTTTCCGCCACTGCTGCAAGCGCACCGGATTTATTAGCTAAAGTCACGCACAAAACTCCCGCCTCATTGTATGGCATATTTAGTTTTTCCAGCACTTTTCGTGCTCTCTCCGGCGCAGTAAATACTACACGCATAACTCCATGTTCTACAGAGTCCATCATTGTTATTGCTATGATATTTATCTTAGCCTGGGCAAATTCGCTTAGTACTCGAGCTAATACTCCCGGTTTGTTGACCATGAAGATTGAAAATTGTGTCGCAACATGCATATCATCAACCTTTCTGATTAAGTGTATTCCCGGTGCCTCAGGGATAAAATCTTACCCCAATATATGCAGGGGGGATTAGTCTTTGTTTATCGTCTTAATTGCACTTTCTCTATCCTGAAAAAATCTAAAAATCTTATCAAGATTGGTTATTCTGAAAACTCTATGCAATTGGGGATTTATCGCACTAATTAAAACTTCACCATTATAATCTGCCAGTTTGGCCCGAATGTCTAATAATAGTCCCAGGACCTGGGATGAGAAAAATTTGACTCGTTCAAAATCAATTATCAACCTGCTCGGGTGGTTGTTGTTAATAAATTCCGTTATCTGTTTCGAAACAGCGGCTATCTCATCTACGTCGCTTATGGAGGCAGATTTGAACGCTACAATTCCGGTTTTTTTCTTCATTATTATTTCTATACTAACATTCTCGTCCATGCCAACCAGCACTCCCTTTAAAAGCAGCTTCGAATAAATGGACCATATTAAGTAGTTCCTATGGATATATTAACAATTTTTGCCTATTGAACCAAATTTATCAATCATCAATATCTAAGAATCTTTTTTTATTTCAGATTTAGCCCCATTTGGCCATTTTTAGCCCCCAGCCTTGTTCGGCTTGTTTAGAATTTAGTATTTATTTCCCACAGAGTAAACATTTCCCCTCCCAAAAACTCCTTTCAGTTAGTTTGGTAGTCGTTTGTTGTTTGTGGTTCGCCAAACCCTAAATCCTATACCCTAAACGCTAAAAGCTATCTTTTAAAAAATACGTAGTCACCACAATGGACAAAATCGTTTATGAAGTGTTAAGATGAATATTGAGGTAACTTGCTTTTTCCTGATGCGAAAGAACTATTTTATATCGTCAAAGAGCCGATTTCAGGGGAGTCCATGAACTACACTGATAGTAGTGAATATCATTCTGATAAGAGTATCCGGCTTAAGGTCCAAAAAGATCGAAATTACTTGGAGGAATTTGTAGAAGTCGAGGCTGAACCCGAGTCCTGCTCTAAAACGATGAATTGCGAGCATCAAGGAGCTATCAATATTTTTAGGGTTGACTTTAAATTACGCAAGGAAAATCGTGGTAAACACACTGTTAAACTTGGTTTAAGAGGTGGCAAGCTCAAACTTTTTCTTGATCCGGTTCGAGCAAAGAAACTTCAACCAAAAAATATAATTAAACAAAAACTTAATATCAAGGAAGAGTCAAATCGCTACTGCAAAACCAAGTTTTCTGTAATAGATCCAACTATTTCAGAGAAGCATAGTGAAAAAACCACTTCCACTAAAAGTTGGATTATAATCTCGTGCGGAGGTACACCCAAAGAACCTATTTGGTCTTTTGAAGCCTATAGAAATAGTGTTCTTGAGGGGATAACAGAAAATCTAATCTGCAAAGTAAAACCAGAAAAATTCAAACATTGTAGATACAAATATATTTTTCTCATAGATGAAGGTGATTGGTTTTATGATATAACCATACATCCAGACACAAATTTTTTGTTGATAAAGTACACCAAATTAATACTGAGGTCGTATTGTAGGAAACAGATTAGAAAGATTCATTCGGATGTTGTTAAACAATTTAGAAACATAATTGCAAGGGGAAGGTGGATATGTTTAGCGAAAAAATAATAACAAGAGAACAAATAGAATTGGATAAAGCCCTGAAAAATATCGAAAAAATTCAATCTTACAGTTTTCGTGAATTCTTTGAGGCAAGCAGTCTTTCAAAAGAAGATTTCGTAGAGGGCATTCTTGAATTCACAGAAAGCGATCAGCAAGGTATGGTTTATGCGATGTTGAAAGATGAGGTCTTGAACCTAGTTTTAGGAGAGAGGCTAAAAGAATGGCATAAGACAACAACTGAGTCAAGACAAATCAATCTTGAGATGGTATACGACATACTTAATGTTGAGTCGAAAAGAGTATACCCTGCAAGTCATATAAGATACGATTCAATAGGTCCAAGACGCCTGAAACCTGCTGTTGTCAATTTAATTGAAGAAAAGAAATCTCCCTTGAACAAAAGATTTGGTCATTACAGAGCTGCTGTTGTTCTCGGAGACCATCGAGGTAGAATCGGGATTGGATTTGGAGAGTCTCGACGGGATAGACTTCATTGTATGAACAAAGCTATTAACATCGCAAGAAAACATGTTGTATGCGTACCCTTAGTCCATGGCACACTCACACATGAAGTTTCAGCAAGACATGAGGAAACTGAAATATATTTGCGGCCAGCTGATCCAGGCACAGGTATAATCAGTGAAGACTGTCTTACTATTGTATGTCATCAAGTTGGTATAAGCGACTTATGGACCGAAATCAAAGGAGAGCATTCGCGGATTAACATTCTAAAAGCTACTATGACAGGTTTTCTTGACCTCATTGAATCCAAAAAAAAGAAGGCACATATTGAAATGAAATAATTCTGCTTGTCAGATTAAGTAATGTCTAGGAATTTTTCTGAAGACAATCCCCATCCGAATTGTTGAATTTACCAATAGATTAAGCGAATTATAGGGATATACTGCATATGGATTCAATCTAGAGGATTCTTTTCTGCTGCCAAAGTATTTGATTTGTTATACGGAAACCATATATACATAGTTAGGCATTTTTATTTTAGCGGAGAATAGAACATGAGTGAAGCAAGTGACAAAAAAGAGAACCTATCATCGTCGCTCTTATGGATTATATTTGCGCCAATTAACGAAATCAATGATCGTAATACCGAGGCGGTAATTGACTGGCTCAAAGATAGAAGCAGTGTCCTGATTTGGTTTACTTCAATCATTACCGGCTCAATCGTGCTTCTTACTCTATTCGGTAACAAACCAGGCTTTAATGAGCCTAGTAGCATTGCCCTTTCCATTTCACTATTGCTCATGTTGTTTTCCATCTTGTGCAACTTAATGTGCGTTTGGCAGATTCCGAAATGGAAACTTGCAATACGGACTGGACGTATCTCAAATGGACGCAGGATGACATTAGATCTGGAGATTACCTCATGGCTGGGTTTGGTATCGTTCTTGGGCGCACTGGTTATGGCAGTGCTGGGAAATAGTGTTTAGCTGAATGATCACAGATAGAAAAATAACGTGCCTAACAAGGCAAATTAACCCGGACTGGAAGTTCTGCTACGCTTCATTTCCAGCCGGTGATTTGCAGCGTTATCAGTAAAACCATGAATGAACATGTTCACTTGAAAGGAATTGAAGTCATGAAGATACCACTAATTTATCTCGCCATAATACTTGTTGCTGCGTCATCTTGCTCACGGAAGAAAGACACGTCCTCATCATCGAAACAAGCCACTCATTCGAGTACTCAGCATGATAAGCCTGCTACTTTGGAGAACTGTCTTGCACTAGGCGAAACACTCGAGTTCAGCATAAAAACAGCATCGGCAGGAGTGCGCACAGCAGAGATAGGCAGTCGTGGATCGACCAAAGCACGACAAGAGGGCATCAAGATAGCTCGTGAGAGGCTGAAGATAGTGGAGGATCTGTTTGATTTATTCGAGAAAGATGCTATGAGATTCCGGGAGAATGCGAAAATAAAGTCTTACTTAGCAACTCTACCCGGGTATCGAAAAGAGCTTGCTCAACTCTCAGTAAAGCTGGACCAGCTTTCTCGGTAGCGCAAGAGGCATGCCTATAACACGGTGATTATTTGCCTTTGATTAAGTGACGTATTTCAGTGACATGTGATAACAAAAGGGTGAAATCGGACCGCCAAAAGCTGTCGCTTTTGACGTCCGCTTATCCCTATCGTTCGGAGTATGAAAATGAGCAAAGCAGGACGAATGAAATTTTAAGACAAGGCGTGGCGGCACAAGTAATGGAAGCAATAAGTTGTTCAGCAGAAGATACACTTCAACCAACATTGCGAGCAAAGAAAGCCGTTGCTTGTCTTCTGTATATTACGGATAGACCGCTTACCGAAATAGAAAATACATTGACACAATTCGGTGGAAGATTAAATGGTGCTGCGGGACCAATAAAAAATGTCACATCAAGAACCTGTGATATTTTACCTACTGTTGCGAACATAGCTGCGCTAATTAATCCCAATTTAGATTTAAACAATCGTGTGCAGCGATTACTTGCACGTCTTGAATTAGGCATTTCAGCAAATCTCGTTGAGCTTGGTACTCGTTTTGGTAGAATTTTAAACAGGGGTAATTATCTTAACCTTCTTAAAGCAGGCATCGAAACAGTTGAACAATTTGAAGATGCAAGGGAAAGTGTTTTACTTACATGTTTTGAAGATAACCGTGAAAAATTAGAACAGGCAAAATTGGCTCTTGAAAATTATCGCCCAGAAAACCCTCCCATTATCATACCGCCTATCCTTCCGTTATACGAGGGTTGAATCTTATGAATTAACACCCGAAATCTTAAATCTGCTGAAATCCAGCTAGTGAGAATTAAAGTAGTCCGCCTGCCCTATAGGAAGTACATTTTTCTTTCAACTAAATACTATTCACTAACGACTATTCACAAAACCCGCACTTGCCGCGAAAGTAAAAGATTGAATCCTCCTTCGCTAGCCTACTTCGCCGAAGTAGCTTTTCGTTACCTGTGGCACAAGCTACGAAGGCCGGAAAGCTACAGAGGACAAATAAATATTGAAGAAGCAACGTGAACTTGTTATATAGAAAGAAACAGTCTGTCTTTGGCGTTT
>CAZMWN010000008.1:245-27342 GCA_964569935.1 uncultured Pirellulales bacterium | reverse complement strand
TTTTTGTCGCCACCGCACCTGTCGGATTATTGGGAAAGCACAGATAAATCAAATCAACTTTCTCCTTGGGCGGCTCCGGCACAAAATTATTCTGCTCGGTACAGGGCATATAGATAATCCCTTCGTACCTGCCCTGCCCTGCTGGCCCGCTGGTCCTGCCGGCCATGACATTCGTATCCACATAGACCGGATAAACCGGGTCGGTTACAGCTACGATATTATCCAGGGCGAAAATTTCCTGCATATTGCCGGTATCGCATTTTGCACCGTCGCTGACGACGATTTCATCTATATCAATCTCGACGCCGCGAGCTTTGAAATCGTTATCCCTGATAGCTTCTCTAAGAAATTCATAACCTATCCCGCCGCCGTCGTAGCCCCGGAAGGTCTCTTTTCGACTCATTTCTTCGACTGCCTTGTTCATTGCTTCGATGACTGCCGATGCCAATGGCTGGGTCACGTCGCCGATACCCATGCTGATTATTTTGGCTTTGGGATTGGCTTGTTGGAAAGCCCGCCGTCGTCTGCCGATTTCCGGGAACAAATAGCCCGCCTGCAATTTCAGATAATTTTCATTAATTAATGTCATAGAAATCCTCGATACTTACAAGTTAGTTGATTAGCGAACAGGGTCATTCTATTGCCGTATGTGTCTGACGTCAAGTTTGTATGAAAATTGGTGTGATTTGTAATTTCGATTAAAGTGTTTAATTAGATAATGTTATATAGGCGTGCTTCTGTTTTCAGCTCCAGATGACCTTGATATAGACGATATTATTTTCATCGTCCACAATCACTTCGCCCCAGTTATGATTTTCTTCTGCCGGAATTTTATATTCTCTTGCTTTACTGTCTATTTGTTGTATGTACCAGCCGGGGGCAGTTATGTCATGGAAATACAAAACATGTCCGGCTTCCTGGTACTCTATTGATTTTTCCGTATCCTTCGGATAGGGCAATCTCATTCTTTCGGATGAATATATTTCATAATCCTATCCCTTGATACTTTCGGAATTGTTTATGAAAGTTTCGATGTCCTCCGGGCTCGCACGAAACCTCAAAAACCACTCACCGGCAACAAATGACGACCAACTGTATTCCTTAACATCACGAACTGATTTGGGTAGTGAAGTAAGCCTTCCATAGGACAGTATTCGCAGCGCCCTGACTTTGGGCAGGGTGTGAAAGAGAGAATTTGCACCCAATGCGATAGCCGGCGCGATAAAAAGAATTGCCCATACAAAATTATTTTTGATTTTTTTTAAGAAAAAATACAAAATAGCCTGATATGGCAACGAAATGGCCATCAGCACAACGGATGACAGGACGGCGGATATGAAACTCATGCCCATGTAAAGTTTCAGGTGTGAGAAATTTCCGTTTAGGAAAAATCGCGATATTTCGCGTGATGTAATGCATAAGATAAAGATGATGACGCCGTTAAGAACAACAAATATCCAGGCAAAAGGAATATGCTTTTTTTCCTGTCCTGTTTTATACGGCTGGCGAAAGCGATGCCCGCAGCTTCGGCAGCATTGTATCTCGACTATACCCAGCCACGCTGCTATAAATAGCGTACAAAGTGAAAACATGAGAGCAAAACCGATAACCGGACCAGATTTGGCCGACTGCAGCAGTGCGACAAATTCAAGCAGCAGCAGAAAGATAAAGAACAGTGCAATTATGATAATAATAGAGGCAAAAATGCGTCGCTTTTGAATGTGTGAATCTCCGCATTTGGGACAATATAATTTCCCGGATGGTTGGGAATCGGATTAAGCAATATTTTCAGACTGCTGCCTGCCTTGTTCCATACGCTCTTGTTTTTCTTTGTCGGGTTCCATTAAAATATTTTCTCAATCTCAGATGAATTGATTGCAATGACGTGTTTTGCACAACCTGCTGCACATTCTATATTTTAAATTGTATCCACTTTTTCTTTTTCATCATAATGATGTAAAAGCAAGTAGTCATTCCAACCGTTGTCACCTTCGCACACTACGATTGATGCATTTGCAAGAATATAGCCGAAATCCTTTTGTTCGAAGAAATGACTTCTTATTTGGTTCCATAACGATTTAACGTCATCTGTTGTGTAATTTATGCTTACATAGAGACCATTATCATAGCCTCTTTGTATATCCATATGGTTTACAAGCTTAGAATTGTTACAAAATTCCTTGAATCTATTAATGGTTTTTTCTTCATCGAGTTCCGGAGATTTTTCAGGTTGAAATTGAATACTTAAACACTTCATACTTATATGAGTAATATATACTTTTTTCCTGTTTAGCAAGTTATATTATACTGTTTACTCCCTGCCAACTTCTATGTAAATAAATTGCTGTCTTCGCCTTGGTTGGTGATTAGATGATAAGTATTTTTTTATTATATCAGGTAGTATCGATGGTCGTATTGTTTGATTCATTTTATTTCATATTCCATCGTGTAAGGCTCATCAAAGCCGAGCAATGACAGGCCAACAAATAAGACAAAAGGAATTAGAAATCCAAAAGGCCATCAAGGGATTTTGGATAGTCTAAACCCGACGAACTTCTAATATTTGAGATCAACGTACAAAGCATTCTTGCTGTAAGTTCAATATGCTGGATTAAGTTTCTAATTGATCATTAACTTAAAATCTTCAATCAGGCCAAGGTAGCGATATAACGTCTGCACCTCCACCTACATATTGCTTACCCTTGCTATGAAATGCTTCATAGTAAGCTCCGTACATTAAAATTTGCATTCGTATATGTTTTTCCCATTCTTCAAGAGTTGCCGGAATATCATGATCTGGATGTCTTTCACAAAGAAGCCGGAATGACGATTTGATGGATTCCCCAAGGATATTAAAAGTAGGGAGATCTATGCCTTGATGGAACCAGAAAGGATTAAACTGTTTGGCTTTTACTTTAAGAACTTTTCGTATTTCTGACGGGTGAACATCCACAAACTTTTCATGAAATGCATCAGCACTATCAAATTCTTTCCTGATATCTAAATACCCAAAAAGTCCATACTTAAGAGCATTTCTAATATACCAAACTTGCGGGACCCAATAACCATCTTTTCTTTCAAATCCACCAATATGGATTATAAGAGGTTCCGGTGGATTATTGCCTTCGTCTTTAATACGCTGTATTTGGACTTTACTTTTAAGTTCATTCACTATATCTTTAAGAGAGGTTTTGCATTTAAAGTCTTCAGTAAGCGTATCTAACCATTCATGCATAGGCTTTCCAGCTATTTGTGCAGCTCCTACAAAGCCAAATAAATACTTTTCATTGGGCCATATTAATACTTTTGGTTGTCTGCTTTTTTGTGTTGTCAAACCATTGGGAAAAGTTTGGGTGATATTCCTATCGGCTCCAAATAAAAGACCTTCATATAAGACTTCAACAACAAGTATCGACATTTAAGATCCTTTTGTAATTAAGATTGGGTACCACCTAACTATTGTTGTTTCATAGGTCGTAGAAATCTCTCCTGATAATCCCCGGTGTGTTTGCTTATTATCAATAGTTTATAAGACTCGATTGGATTTTACAAGAGAAAAATATTTTCTATACCGAGGTAACACGCAATTTATTAGCCGAATCCTTTGCTGTCCCTGATGGACGCCTTACGGCGCGCTCAGGATGACAATCTTATATATTGAATTCTGGGTAACTGAAGGTTATTTCGCGAATCGTCTGTCGATGATAGGAGTTTCCGCCGGTAAAGGAATCCGGTTCAAATCGACGATATTTGCATCCGTTATCAGGACGATATCCACTCTGGCCCGGTGGCGAGAGTCTGTTTGGTCCTGCCCATTATATGGAATCCATTTGCCGTCTTTCGCAATCACGTATTCGGGCAGTTCGCCGGTCGGTGATTTTATTGTTGCAAACTCTATCGGACTGGCTCGAAGAACAGAGCCGTCATCCATTTTTACCGATTGCATTGAAGGCCAAAGGATGCGAATACCCGTCTCGGCTGTTGTGCCGCTGACGTTATATTTGGAGGGGCTCTTTTCGAGGATTAACGGCGCTCCTTTGGTTTTAAGCTCGAGAATCTCCGGCCAGGCTTTCTCGAATTCATCTCGATTATCGAACGATATCTCAAAAACCGTTTCCTGAATATCTTCGGCGACGTCGATAACAACGGCTTGCTGCCGGTATGGTTTGAGTTGCTTCGGCCAGGGGCCCGGCCATTTTCCCTTTCGCCATGTTATCACCGATGAAAATGTTAGCGACACCATTATAAAAACAGCGATAAGGCTGATTGAAATATTCCTTTTCAAATGCATCGCTGCCTCCTTATAAGAAAAAATTGTCAATTACTATTTTTGCCAGTTTGGGCCGATTGTAATATCAACTTTCATCGGGACGTCAAGTTCAATGGCACCGGTCATTTGCTCGGCGATCCAGCGAGAATGTTCATCTGCCTCGGCGATCGGAAGCTCGAAAATCAACTCGTCATGGACTTGTAAAGTCATTAATATCGGCAAATTTTCCGCTTCGATTTTTTGCTGGATTTTTATCATTGCAACTTTGATCAGATCGGCGGCCGAGCCTTGAATGACACTATTGACAGCAAATCTTTCCGCCTGTGAGCGTTTGTTGGCATTTCTGCTGTTGAGATTCGTAATAGGTCGCCGGCGGTGCAGAATCGTCTCGGCGTAACCGGTTTTCTTCGCCCGGGCGATGCATTCGTCCATAAATTTGCGGATCGAGCCGTAGCGGGCGTAATAATCTTTGATGAATTTTTTCGCCTCGGCATGAGTAATTCCAATCGTTCGTGACAGGCCGAACGGCCCCTGCCCGTAAATAATGCCAAAATTCACAGCTTTGCACCGCGAACGCATCTCGCTTGTCACTTCGTCGATTGGGCAGTCGAAAATCTGCGAAGCGACGAATCGGTGAATGTCCTGGTCGGCGGCAAATGCGGCCATCAGAGCCGGGTCTTTCGAAAAATGTGCCAGCAAACGAATTTCGATTTGTGAATAGTCCGCTGCAAGAATGCAATCTGTTTTATTTTTTGGGATAAAGGCCGAGCGGACTTTGCTGCCCAGCTCGGTGCGGATGGGGATATTCTGCAGATTCGGGTCGCTGGAGCTCAGCCTGCCGGTAGCGGTGATAGTCTGATTGAATGATGCGTGCACCCGCCCTGTCCGCGGATGGATGAGCGAGCCGAGCTTGTCCACGTAAGTGTTTTTCAGCTTGCTGAGCGTGCGATATTGTAGAACCAATTCGGCGATTGGATGCAGGTCGGCCAGTTGTTCGAGCACCGCCGCATCCGTGCTGCGTCCCGACTTGGTGACACGCACCGGCGGCATCTCGAGCGCATCGAAAAGAATCTCGGCGAGCTGCTTCGGCGAGTCGATATTAAAGACCGTCCCGGCCTGCTCGTAAATCTGCTCGGTGACGGTTTTGAGTGTTTCGGTAATTTCGCCGGACATTTTCCGCAGCAGGCCGGTATCGAGCGAGACGCCGTTATATTCCATCGTAGCCAGAACAGGCACCAGCGGCATCTCGACCTGCTCGAACAATTCCCGCAACTGCGGCTCAGCATCCAACCGCTTCTTGAGATACAGATACAGCCTATAGGTGACATCGGCATCCTCGGCGGCGTATTCATAGGCTGCCGCCGTATCGACCATATCAAATGTGAGCTGATTTTTGCCCTTGCCGATAAGGGCGGAAATCGGAATGCAATCGTAATCCAGATAATCGGCCGCCATATTGTCCATCGAGTGACTCCGCCCCGGGTCCAGGCAATAGGAAGCGACCATCGTATCGAAATAAACTCCCCCGACCGGCATCCCGGCGTTCTTGAGGACGAGCAAATCGTATTTAATGTTCTGGCCGATTTTCTGAATGTCACTATCTGCGAGTATCGGCGACAATTTAGGCCGTATTGCATTTAAATCCAGGTGTTTGGCTCCCAGCGGTGCTCTGACGGGAAGATAATAGCCTGTTTGCGGCTCCCATGAGAAACTCATCCCGACCAGTTCGGCCCGCATCGGATAAATCGATGTGGTCTCCGTATCGATTGCGAAAAGCTTCTGTTTTTTTAGTTCGGTGAAGAACTTCTCGAACTTCTTCTGTGTATCAATTAACTGATAGTCCTTCGTCGTTCGTATATCGTATTTAGTATTGCGTTTTTTTTCTTTGCCGTCGGCATCATGAGTCACGGATGACGATTTGTCAGCCAGGGCTAACTGGTTAAGCAGGCGATTGAAACCAAGCTCATTGAAGATTTCAGCGAGTTTGCTTTCGTTATATTTGCTTATCTGCAAATCTTTATAGTCGACTTTTAGCGGGACATTGCAGTCGATAGTGACAAGCTCCTTACTCAATATCGCCTGGTCTTTGAACTTTCGAAGATTATCGCCGCGTTTGCCCTTGATTTCGTCGACGTGCTCGTAGAGATTTTGTATTGAGCCGTATTTGTGTATCCAGTCCAGGGCGGTTTTCGGGCCGACGTCCGGCACGCCGGGGACATTGTCCGAAGTGTCACCCTGCAAAGCAAGGCAGTCCACGAACTGGCCGGGCGTGATTCCCATTTTTTCCGCCAGTGCGGGGACATCGGTAATCGTATCGGTCTTGATATCGTACGTGCTTATATGCTCATCGATCAACTGGAGCAGGTCCTTGTCTTTGGAGCAGATTAATGAGTCATAACCATCGGCGGCTGCTTTCTTGGCCAGTGTCCCGATGATATCGTCCGCCTCGAAGCCGTCGATGCGAAGCATGGGTATATTCATCGCCTGTAAAATCTGCTCGATTCGGTCGATTTGTCCCGGCAAATCATCGGGCATCGGCGGGCGGTTGGCTTTGTATTCGGTATAAATCTCAGTCCGAAATGTCGGGGCCTTACTGTCCATAGCGACAACTAACATATCAGGATTCTGCCGTTGTATAAGTCCGACAAGTGCCTGTGTGAAGATATATGCAGCCTTTGTCGGCTCTCCGGTTGGGCTGGTCAGCCGCTGCCGCATCGGGGCGTAATAGGCGGCGTAGATATGGGCATGACCGTCGATTATGTAGAGCTTCTTCGCCATTGACGCCACTTTATGTATTGCCGGGCGTGCTGTCAAGACCGACGGCGGCAATTTGACAAGTCCCGGATAAATCCATGAAATAAGTTGCATCGCCATTTTCACTAATGCCAGCCGCCTGCGGGCACGCATCGCCTTGTCCGGGAAGTTTAAGACTGCAAATTCCTTGTGATATTTTTTCGCCGCCCTGTCGTATGCTTCCGCCGCCCTAACTTCACTATGAAAATTACCGAGAAATATTGACTTATTGTTGGCCTTAATATTTGCAGCCCAGGGCTTTTTCCCGCGGCGCAAGGTGACGCCTTTATATCTGGAGCTGTATTTATGACTTTTGGATTTAACTCGATTTCGGCCGTTTTGGGCACGGGTTGCAGGACGTAGATTCAACTTTCGATTATCCAGACTGTTGTGATTAATATGATCTACGAACAGATCGTCAGGGGCATTGATTATTTGTCGGTGCATTAAAATTAATTGTTGTTCACCGTTTTCGGTAAAGGACATACGGGCTGCGTAATATGAATTTCTGCATCTTCCGGATGTGTGCCATTTGTGTTGGGCAAGATTTTGGTAATCATCCGGGTCCACGATGGCGTATTTTCCTTTTGACAGTGGTATTCTGCAAAAGAGATAGCCGTATCTAATCCGCCTGTAGATAAGCATCGGCCGAATGAAAATCCAAATAAGCCATAATGGAATTGTAAAAGTAACTTTAATGACCGTCCCCCCCCTGCCATTTATCCCGTGAGATGTCGCTGTTTACTATCTCATGGGATGGGATATCAAATATTAAAAATCAGATATAAAAATTACATATAAAATTTCAAAAAGTAACGGCGTCGTGTATCGTTTTGCCGTATGTAAAGTCAGGGTATAGGGTCAGCTATCCGGCTGTGCCTGGGAGTTCGGTTGAATTAGAAACTTTTGATATTTACATTGTCATTTTGCATTTTGCATTTTGATCTTTTATTTCCGCCTTTCGGCCAGAGGCCAAAAACATAGCCCCCCATAATTGGATGGACTTGCGCATTTGATGCGAAAAAAAGCCCCGCTCGCCGTGGAGGCTTGTTGTTAAGTCTTTTTGCGAAAAGAAATAAAAAAAATTTTGAAAATTTCAATTTTTGTCCGCAGCTATGTGCGCATTTGATGCGAAATTTACCCCGTGGGATAGGCAAAAGGCCGCCATCTCACGGGGTAAATATTTAGCCCGCAAATTTATTTGCGGGTTCTCCTGAGCTTTTCGAACGGATTTCATTTGTGACTTCTCCGGACAACGGTATAATACAAACAATCAACCTTGAGCGAGCGATTGTTAGAATGGTGGAGTAGAGCGACTTTGGTCGGTTCTTTGAGGGAATAAGAGATGTCTGAGAAGCAGGAAAGCAAAGACTCACTCGTTATCGCAAATGAAGTGTGCCAACGTATCACGAAGAACCTTCAAGAACAGTACGCTGCTGAAACTACTTTAGAAAATAAAATGACTTTGCCATTCTGGGTATATTGCCTTAAGAGAGCCCTCTTGTATCGTTCAATAGAACTGGCCGCCAATGCAATCGACTTGTACCAACGAAACGCGCTGGTTTCAGCGGCAACGATAACGAGGTCACTTCTTGAGACGACCGCATTGTTCAACCGCCTAAATGAGCGTTGTGTGGCAGTTATTAAAAAAAGTGTGTCTGGTAACCGATGTGATTGGCATTTTGAAAATCTCTTGCTTGATGTAAGAAAACTCAGCTTTGGCACCACAGACGAGAGGGGCAAAAAATCCCTGTCAGAGAGCGAAAAACCATTCAGAGTGCGCGCCATGGTTAGAGATCTTGGAACGCGATTCCATTTTAACGCTAATGGGGCGTATAGTGAACTCTGCCAAATGGCACACACCAATTGGAGAGGTTGTATGGATTCTTTTACGAAATGGAACAGGCAAGAGTGTTCTGTGGAGTTCATCCAAGACTACCACCATACACAGGCAAATACTTATTGGTACCAAACTACTTTGGCTATTGTCTTGCACATTGTCGAGAAACTTGAAGCAGAAATGGCAGGGATTTTTCCTAAGTTCACCAAGGTTTGTGAAGAATTTGAAGGAGGATAAAGGGATAGTAATCGTATGGGGAGAAATTAGGTCCAGCCACCTATTAACGTAAATAAATAAAATACTAGATATGGCAATAAATATTAATGAAATAATGGTCAGTCACTTATAGAATTTTACAAGTGGAAAGAAAACGTGAGTGTCTCTAGATTTTTAGTAGAATTTCAAACTATGGGGAAAAAAAATAAGTACAAGTTTGATTTTGCCATTTCATATGCAAGTGAGGATCAAGGATTTGCTTCTGATTTGCATCAATTGCTACTTCAAGAAGGTGCACAGGTCTTCTTTGCAAAAGAAGAAGGAGCTTATCTTTGGGGAAAAGGACTCAAAAAAGAACTACAGAACAAATTTGGTACGGAAACCAGATTTGCTGTTCTTTTACTTTCTAAATTTTATGTTAAAAAGAACTATACAATATACGAATTTAATATAGCTAAGGCATCAGAGCCGGATAGAGATTATGAGTTTATACTTCCCATTTGCATTGACAAGGTCAGTTTGGAAGGTCTGGGGGAAGATATATATTACATTGATTTGAGGAGTGAGGGAATTCTTAAGACCATTGAGATGATGATGAAAAAGCTCAAGGATATTCGTCCTCTTGAGAAAGTCAGTGTACCAACGATTTGGACTGTAACTTACGGTCTTAATATAGAGGATTTGTTCGAGAATTACGAATTGCCTCCCTCAGCACCACGTGAGTATCCATACCTCTGTGATTGGCTTGAAGAGGATTTAATGAGATACTTATCACAATCATGTCTGGAGACACCAAAATTATTGGAGGATGCAAGAAGTGGTGAAACTCTTTCCGTAAGAGTTGGTTTCAAATGGAATCCGGAACAAACGTCTCTTGATTTGGGCAAAATTGGTTGGTGGGAAGTTTTAGAAATTGCGCCAATTGAAGAAATATACCCTAATCAAGACTGGAGGGGGGTAATTGGGGGAAACTAGGGACAGTTGGCTTACGAGGGACGACGGACGATAGAAGATGAGGAAACTACCGACAATCATCTATGCTACTCTGCGAAGTAACTTGCTACGCAGCACGAGTTAATGGCTGGGGCAAGTGAACATAAAACGTTGAGTGGATTCCCGCTTCTGCGGGAATGACAAAATATACGGTAATTCTTGACAAATAGGATGGAGATTTTGACATGAAAGTGTTTCCAGATAAAAAATATATTTGGTGGATGTTGTTCGTAGTTCTAATACTATTGATAATTGTAATCTGTCGAAGAGGTTTCCCTGTTCCCGCATTTAACGAAGAAGCTGAGCACCGAACATCTGGCATTCCTAAATATGAAATTGTGTCTATTAAGGATGTCAGTTATGGTAACGTCAAGCGCTATGGTGTCAGAATCCGTGTCGGGCATATGTTATCCAGCACCGAACTTAAGCGAGTGTCAGAAGTAATAATTGAAGAATTGAAAGTTAAGCGGCCACATAATGCTCTCATACTGTTTTACTACCTTCCTGAGTCTGATACTAACGGAGTCTATACGGCTGGTAAGGTGGAATGGGCTCCTTACGGAGATTGGTCGCGGGCTGAAGAGACCTATAGTGGCAGTTACACAAACCACATGATAAGGCTGTTTCCCGGTAATGCTATGGGCTTGGACCCAGAAAAGATCAGAGTTCCTGGGCTCTCAATTGAAACAAAAAAGAAGATATTTTTTGAACTTGTTGCTGCTCAAGACCGTGGCGTTGGTGACAACGAGGCTTATGGTATTATCGCAAAGAGGTACAATATGAATGAGGATACTATTAGGAAGATTTCTATAGAGGGAGCAGCTAATGGTTGGCCAATGCCATAGTTAGATTATCTTTCAAAGCCTGGAATGTTTTCCGGTTTGGAATAGTCAGTTGCAACAGGCAATTGAAAAAACTGGGAAATTTAAGGTGTCCGGTACATTTTTTGTTGAAGAACAATTAGAAATGACTGGGCCCACTTACTATTTCAGTCTTCGTTCATGAAAAGCAACATTTGAGAAGAAGAAAAAGCAGGCCGAAAGAAGTCCTAAGTAGATTTGGGATGAAGTTGAGGATTCTTTTGAAATAGACCCCTCGGCTTCGCTCGGGGTGACAAAACTTACTTATTTTTTAGATCTTTCGTTTATGATCGAGGCTGTTTTTTAGAAAATAACGATTAAAGCAAATATTACTCTGGAGATTATGACATGAAAATTCTTCCAGATAAAAAATATATTTGGTGGATGTTGTTCGTAGTTCTAATACTATTGATAATTGTAATCTGTCGGAGAGGTTTCCCTGTTCCCGCATTCAACGAAGAGGCAGCAAGAAATCTTTTGCCATGAAATAATCATAGTTCTGTTGCAGCTATTTGCTAATAGTGGATTTTTTTTGTTTTTTTATATGTGTTTCGATTTTCTAAAGAAGAACACGAACGAGGCTCCTATAACGGCCAACATAAATGCACCGGGAGCGGGAATAAGATTTACATTATCCACACCGACTGCTGTGAAGATATTATCCGGGTCGTTGACTAACTGGAAGGACAGATTATACGGGCCCGGTGACCAGCCGGTAAGGTCGAAGGTGACAGTCTCTTCGTAAAATGTGCCGGTTATGTCGGAACTGCTCAGGGTGTATTGATGCGTGCCAAACGAGGCGGTAAATTCGTCGGTATCGCCGCCGAAATCGGTCTTGTACATCGCAATATCGAATGATAGCATTCTCTCTGCGGGTAGCAGGAAGATATTGTCCTGGTAAATATGGCTTGTAGAATCCTCTGTTTCATCGTCCGGTCTTAGTACGGCTATGCCGTTGCCGTCAAGGGCTGTGCTGTCACTGGTTACATCCACGTTGGAGCCGAATGTCCATCCGACTCCGGGAGAGTCATTGGAGAAATAGCCGTTTGTAATTGCGGCCATTAGCGGTTCAGTTGAAATTAGCAATAAGAGAAAAACAGAAATCAGCAGGAAAAAAGCATTTTGAGACTTGTCCATTTTCATCACCCTTTATAAAACTCCATTTATGCGGAGGGTACGCTTTATATAAAAAAAAGACGTACAAGACAGGCAAATACTAATCAAAATTCTTCGGAAATTGCAAGTGTTTTTTCGAAAAACAGCAATTTTTTGGGCGATGCGTTACAATCTGCGATGTTAACTCTTTATATCTTCTTTGCATGCGAGCGTTTTTAGCCGGTCGTTTTTTTATAAACTCGCTCTTGACCTCGGCCGATGATTATGGTATGAAATAATATATATTACGCTGAACTCAGGACAATGAACGCAGAACGAGTACGGTTTGGATATTATGAATAATAGCATAAACAATATGATTATCATAATTATTGCGGAGAAAATGAAGCTGCCCTGAGAAAGCGAACCAATAGTGTTTTGAGGCCTTCCAGAGCAGTGAACTTTGGAAGGCTTTTTTTATTGTTAAGCAGATTAGAGACTTTTGAGATTGACGCGGTTCCGTGTGGGACCTTGCAGTGATAATAGGTATTGTTGACAATAATGGTTGCAGTGTTTACACTATGCCCTCTGCCTTATAGGCAGGTAAATTATGCCGCCTGAAGGCGGTTGAATTTTTGAGGACTTGTTAAATGTCGGAACAAAAGCAAAGTAGTTTCAGAGATACGCTGAATCTGCCGAAGACGGATTTTGCGATGAAGGCCAACCTGGTCCAGCGTGAACCGCAGATGCGGAAAAAATGGGCCAAAGACGATATTTACGCCATGACCAGAAAGGCCAGAAAAGGCGCCCCCTTATATACGCTGCATGACGGCCCGCCGTATGCCAACGGCGATATTCACATGGGTCACGTCATAAACAAGGTCCTCAAGGATTTCGTCGTCAAGTATAAGACGATGACCGGCTTCGATGCGCCTTATGTCCCCGGCTGGGACTGTCACGGACTGCCCATCGAATCGAAGGTGGTGACCGAGCTCGGCGAGAAGGCACGCGAGATGAGCAAGCCGGAGATTCGCAAGCTTTGTTATAAATATGCGAGCAAATACGTAAGACTTCAGGGCAAACAGTTCCAGGAGCTTGGGATATTCGGCGATTTTGACAATCCGTACCTGACGTTTAAGCCGTCGTACGAGGCGGGGATTCTGGAAGTTTTCGCCGGGCTGGTGGGCAAGGGGCTGGTTTACAAACAACTCAAGCCGATCCACTGGTCGATTGGCTGCGAGACGGCTTTAGCCGAAGCCGAGCTGGAATATAAGGACATCGCATCGCCGAGCATATTCGTGAATTACCCTGTCACCGGAGAAAGCATAGGCAAGCTTGTCGAGCTTGGCCTGGTCGAGGCGGGTGACGCAGAAACCGCTAAAGTTTGTTTTATGATATGGACAACCACGCCCTGGACCCTGGCGGCCAATCTGGCGGTGGCGATGCATACGCACCTGGACTATAAGGCTGTCAGCTACGAGCAGAACGGCCGAAAATATATCTCGATCCTGGCGGCCGAACGCATCGAGGCGGTAGTCACCGCGGGCGGTCTGGGTGAGGGACAATACAGCGTCGGCGAAAAGTCGGTCAGAGGCCGCGAACTCGAAGGGTTGCGTTATGAGCATCCGTTTGTGGAAAAAAATCCAACGGACAAGGACGCCTACATGGTGATTCTTGCCGAATATGTCACCACCGAAGACGGCACGGGACTTGTGCATATCGCTCCGGGTCACGGCCTCGAGGACTATCTGTCCGGGCAGAAATACAACTTGGCGGTATATTCGCCGGTGCTGGACGATGGACGATATGACGATACGGTGCCGGGCTGGCTTAAGGGGCTGAAAGTCCTGGAAGTTGACACCATCGTAAACAACTATCTGCAGGAACAGGGACTGCTGTATGCACAGGGCGAGATTACGCACAGCTATCCGCATTGCTGGCGCAGCAAGGGGCCGGTTATTTTCCGGGCAACTGAGCAGTGGTTCATCAGTGTGGACAGGGAATTGCCCGGAGTAGGCAAAAACCTGCGTGATATGGCTTTGGAAAGCGTGCAGAAGGTGACATGGATTCCCGGCTGGGGCCAGAAGCGAATTGCCGGCATGCTCGAATCCCGGCCGGACTGGTGCATCAGCCGGCAGAGAAGCTGGGGACTTCCGATTCCGGTCTTTGTCAATGCAGATGGAAAAACCCTGCTGACAAAAGAATCCGTGTTGGCAGTAGCAAAGTATATCGGCGAGCACGGCTCGGATAGTTGGTTTACCGATTCGCCGCGGCAGATTCTTGGCGATGATTTTAAGCTGCCGGAGGATTTCAACCTCGACGAACTGAAAAAAGAAGAGAATATTTTCGATGTATGGTTCGAATCCGGCTGTAGCTGGTACAGCGTGTGTGCCCGGGAATCGGATTGGCCTGTGCCGGTGGATTTGTATCTGGAAGGCTCGGACCAGCATCGCGGATGGTTCCAGTTGTCACTGCTTCCGGCCCTTGGTGCGACTGGCAAGCCGCCCTTCAAGAATGTTTTGACGCACGGTTTTACCGTTGATGAAAAGGGAATGAAGCAGTCGAAATCATTAGGCAATTATGTCAACGCCCAGGATGAAGTGAGAAAATATGGTGCGGATGTTCTGCGGCTGTGGGTTTCGAGCGTGAATTATCAGGAAGATATTCGCTGCAACGATGAGATAATCGGCCGGACGCAGGACGCCTATAGAAAAATCAGAAATACGCTCAGGTACCTGCTTGGCAATATCAACGATTTCAACCCGGACAAACAGGCCGTTGCCTACGATGATATGTTGGAGATCGACCGCTGGGCGATGCAGCAATTACAAAAGCTGATTGCCAATGTCACACATGCCTGCGAGAATTTCATCTTTCACAGGGTCTTTTCGCTGCTTTACAATTTCTGTACGGTCGAGATGAGCAGCATCTATATGGATGTGCTCAAGGATCGTATGTATTGCGATGCGGCGGACAGCCTGTCCAGGCGAAGTGCACAGACAGCGATGCACAGGATACTGGACAGCCTGGTTCGAATGCTGGCACCGATTTTAGTGCATACGGCAGAAGAAGCATGGGCGGCTATGAAGTTCAAATCGGAAAAAGTTGAGAGTGTGCATATAGCATATATGCCGGAAGTTGATGCTTCAATTGACTTCAAAAATTCCGAGCCGCGATGGCAGAAATTGATGGAGTTGCGTGACGAAGTTCTGCGGGTGCTGGAGGCTTTAAGGCGGGACAAAATAATTGCCAGCAATCAGGAAGCCTGCGTGACAATTTCCTGTAACGATGAGAATACCGCCCTTCTTAACGAGTTCGGACTCGAACAATTCGCGGCGTTGTGCATCGTCAGTGAAGTCAAGCTGCAAACAAGTGCAGATGAAACAATTGTAGCGGCACAAAAAAGCGAATACCAGAAATGCCAAAGGTGCTGGAACTACTGGCCGAGCGTCGGCGCCGACAGCAAGCATCCCGACCTCTGCGAACGATGCATCGAAGTAGTTAGCAATATTCTATAAGGAAGCGATCGGTTTGGTTTTATGAAGCTGCCGCTGGGTGGATTCAATGATGTATCATTCTTCTCCAAGCGCCTCTATGTCTGCCAGGTCTTTTTTTCTGCCTAAGGCCCTTTTGTTCGAAAGCAATTCCTTTTTTCCCAGATAGTAAACGAGCACGTCGCCGAAGTTACCTTTGACTTTTCCGGAGAACGCCTTCTGCCATGAAACACCCGTGAGTGATGTAATCAAATCCACACGGACAGGAGCAAGGCCAAGCTGAATAACTTTATCAGGCTCTTTAAAGTCTGATTCGATCAAATCCAGAGAGCCGAAGCCGAATTCTTTGAGAGCGGCTAAAATCTTCCCGGCGTTTTCCGAGTCGGGTTTTACCAGTATGTCGATATCGCCGGTGAACCTCGGCACGCCGTGAAAAGCAAGAGCGTATGCACCGACAATAACGAATTCGACCTTATGAGCGTTTAACAACTCGAGCAGTTCTTTGAAATCCTGTTGAACTTCCATAATACTGCCTTCTTAAATATTCCATAGATTCAATCCGTTGCTCCGGAGTTTTACTTAGCCAGTATCGCAGGTCGTCCTTTATCTTCGACCATTCTCCAAGCGCATATTTGGTTACGACTTTCTCTATCATAATATTATTTTAAGGTACATTAAGTTATGCTGTAAAGAACATTATCGATAATTCGGGACTGTTGAAAAACTTTAGACTGCTTCGTTTTTGCCCGGACCTTTGCAAACGATGCATCGAGGTAGTTTCCGGCTGACGTATCGTCATTTCGACCCCCGCTGTTTTGCTTCGCAAAAGCGAAGATGCGGGGGAGAAATCTCATAAAAAAATCATTGCGAAGCACGATTTGTCGGGACGCGGCAATCTCGACATGGAAAACAAGCTCGAAGTCAGGAATCCATGCATGTAGTCTGTAAAAAAATTTTTAACGTGCTGAACAAATCATTTCGAAAAATATGCTTTATTTATGTTGGAAATAAAGGTATAATATTTATCATCAATAATTACCATGTATAATTGAAGCCATATAAGACGTTGCTCGGTATAAGTAGGAATGTACTTATATGAATTTGCAGAATACAGAGGCAAAGAGAAGAAAATCCACCAATGGGCCCCACCCTGTGGCAGCAATCTTGTACGCTGTGATGTTTGTCCTGATCTGGTGCGATCAGAATATGCAGGCCGAGGAGCCTACATCGGACCAAACAGAGCTTGCCAAGATCGCGTTGGAGGCTGAGATTTGGCAAGTCCGCAGTAGAGCTGTGGATAAATTAACAGACCAAGACGTGCTAACAAAGGTCGCCATTGAGGATGAGGATACGTACGTTCGCAGCGTTGCCGTGGAGAAGCTCGTCGACCAGGCATTGCTCGCCAAAATCGCCATTGAAGACGAGTCGAGGAGGGTCCGTGAAACCGCCGTGAGGAAACTCGTCGATCAGGCACTGCTCGCCAAAATTGCCGACGAAGACGAGGATGAAGCTGTCCGCCTCGCCGCAGTTGAGAAGGTCACCGACCAGGCACTGCTCGCTAAGATTGCTTTGGATGCTGAGATTTGGCGAGTCCGCGGTAGAGCCGTGGATAAGCTGACGGACCAAGACGTACTAGCAAAGATCGCCATTGAGGACAAGGAACCGCTCATCCGCGACCGCGCCGTGGAGAAGCTCATTGACCAAGCGTTGCTAGCCAAGATCGCCATTGAGGACGAGGTGTGGTACGTTTGCGAAACTGCCGCTAAGAAACTGACCGACGGGGCATTGCTAATGAAGATGGGTATGTGGATAAGGCCAGAGTTGACCCGCCAAGTGACCGATCAGGCCCTGCTGGCCAAGATTGCCATGGAAGCAAAAGATAGGAACGTACGCGAAACCGCCGTTAAGAAACTGACCGACCAAGCGTTGCTAGCGAAGATTGCCATGGATGCAAAGTATGGGGACGTACGTCGCGCCGCTGCTTACGAGCTCACTGACCAAGCATTGCTGTCGAAGATGGGTATGTGGGTAAGGCCAGAGTTGACCAGACAAGTGGCCGACCAGGGATTGCTCATGAAGATCGTCATCGAGGCAAAGGATACGTTTGTCCGCGGTGCTGCCGTGGAGAAGCTCACCGACCCAGCGTTGCTCGCCAAGATCGCCATTGAGGATGAGGAATCGTACGTCCGCAGCACTGCTGTTAAACAGTTCACCGATCAGTCATTGCTCGCCAAAATCGCCATCGAAGACAAGTCGGGGAGTGTCCGCGAAACCGCAGTGAGTAAACTCGTCGACCAGACACTGCTCACCAAGATCGTCACCGAGGACGAGCATTCTCATGTCCGCCGTGCTGCCGTAAAGAGGCTTAGCGACCAGTTCGTGCTCACCAAAGCGGCCCTGGAAGACAAAGATTGGAATGTTCGCCTCGCCGCAGTTGAGAAGGTTACCGACCAGGCGCTGCTCGCGAAGATCGCCGTTGAGGACCAGGATCGGTTCGTCCGCCGCGCAGCCGTGCAAGCACTCAATGATCAAATCCTCCTCGCGATGATCGCCATAGAGGCGAAATGGCTGGACATTCGCATTGAGGCAATTGGAAAAGTGACAAACCAGATCCTCCTGTGCCAATGGGCTGAGAAAGAACCACAAGCGGCGATCCGACAGGCCGCAGTAGCGCGGATATCGGATGATAGCTTCCTGCTGCAATGTTTGATGGTAGAGCCATCGGCGGCCGTGCGCACTATCATAATTGAAACGCTGCACGAGAGGGATTCATTACGCCGAGTCGCACGCACGGCCTACCGCCAGGATAACCGTGAGCAAGCCCTGAGGCGACTACAGAAAGCTTTGCAGGACCCAGCTTCAGATGTTGTTGCCGCACACAAGATCCTAGAGCGCAGGGTAAAGGCGTTGGCTGACGAAGACGACAACGGTAGGTTTCTTACGTTAACACTAGAGGGCGAATTCGACGTGCTGCGGGCTGCTGCTGCCCAACGCCTTAACGAGCCAGCCTCGCTGGAACAGGCCGCCTTGCGCGTTACTGATCGCAATGTCCTGAAGATTCTGCTGGTTAAGATTAACGACAATGCCATATTGAATAGGATCGCTGCAGGTGCAGCCGATCCGCCCATGCGCCTTGCCGCGGCGAGGAAGTCTGGGGCAAAATCTTGGGCACAGATATTTGACGCAGCTACTACAAAAGGTGCTACGGTTCAGATGCTCGGTGACGCACTCTCGGCAGTGTCATTATTCTCAGTGGTGCAATGGGACGCAACGACTGGTGTACAAAATGCATGCCTAAACCTGATACAACTCGGTAACGAATCGAGGATAACTGAAATGGTGGATTTGCTTGAAGGATACGGGGACAAGACGTTGGCTGAAGATTACATTAATTGTGGCCAACCGGATCTGGATGCTGCGGCACGGGCATGGGCGGGACGACGAGGATATCGTATAGACTTTGGTTTCGGCTCCCACCGAGCCACATGGGGAAGCGGCGGATAATAACATTATGGAAGATAAATGGTTGTTTAGATTAAATTTACGCTAGTTGTAAGTGTATGGGCACAGAAAGAAATTATCTTTTTATTTAATTCACACAATACGAAATACTCATTAAGCATTACGAATTTAGCTGTTCGCGGGCTTTTTTGAAGACTTCATCGACTGTGATAGTTGTGACACTGTGTTTTGGATTGTTGCTTTTAATTTTAAGCCCCCTGCCGTATGGTTCTCGTGCTATCATACATTCCGGCCTGCTGTAGGGAGCGATTCTCGCGGGATTCGACCAGCTATATATCATTACTAATGGGGAGCCGAGAGCGGCGGCGATATGTCCGGGGCCGGTATCGTTGCTTACAACAAGCTGAGCGGCCCGAAGCAGCTCTACCAATTCTTTTAGCGAAGTTCGGCCGGCAAAGCTTGTGATGTGAACTTCGGCTGCGTTTTTTATTTCTTCAATCAGGTTCTTTTGAGAATTCGTACCAACGGCGATAATCGGCAGTTTAAATTCCGATGAAATTCTATCAGCTAAAGCGGCGAAGCGTTCGGCCGGCCAGCATTTGTCGATATGAGCAGAGCCGGGCACAAAAACTACATACCGGCCGGATTGAATATCAAAATCCACCAGCATCTTGTTGACCGAATCAATATCCTGCTGATTTGAAGGTAGTTCGAACCGGACATCGAGCTTATCGGCATCGGCTGCTTTGACCATCTTTAAATAGAAATCGACCAGATGAATGCTATCGAAATCCTGTTTGATTTGGTGAGTATAAAAAAGGTGTGCCATTTCCCGTGAGTTTGCCATTCCGAAGCGTTTTTTACAGTCGCAGAGCCACGCAAGGATTGCCGTCCTGAAAAGTCCCTGAAAATCAAAAACAGCATCGAATTTATTGCTGCGTAATCGCCGGATGAGCGAAATAAGGGAATTGAATGCTTTTGGATGAAACCATGCTTTAGCGAGAAGCTTTCTATCAAATGATATAATCTCATCCAGATGGGGATGGTTTTCGAGCAGCGGCGCAAACTCCGGGCGGATGAGCCAACTGATTTTGGCATCGGGAAAGCTCTTTCTTAGTGCAGTAAGGGCCGGCAGTGCCAGGACGATGTCGCCTAAAGCGCTTGGTTTCATTATAAGGATATTTTTAAGCTTATCCGGCATAATTACTCTGCTGGGCTAAAACTTGTTATAAATCCCTCATTCTATATAAAGATTCGATTCGAGGCAATCAGCATTAGAAAAATTAAGAATTGAAATGCAAAAAGCCGGATTACACATTAAAATGCAAAAAAAGGAATTTATTATAGATGGCGAGTAAAGGCAAATATACTTACGACTGGCCCCGGGCGATGGTGACCGTGGATGCGGTTGTTTTTAGGTATTCGGCCGGCAGGGCTGAGTTATTGCTCATAAAGCGAAAGAATGAGCCTTTCAAGGGTAAATGGGCAATTCCCGGCGGATTTATAGAGATGGATGAGGAGCTGGAAGATGCCGTAGTCAGGGAATTGGCCGAAGAGACGGGCCTGAGAGGCGTGCCTTTAGAGCAGATGCATACATTCGGTACAATTGGCCGGGACCCACGGGGCAGGCAGATTACAGTCGTCTTTATGGGAATCGTTGACGAGCAGCAAGCCAATGTTAAAGCAGGCGATGATGCCGCCGAGGCGAAATGGTTCGATATAGAAAATCTGCCGGATAATATGGCCTTTGATCATAATGAGGTGGCAAAGTTCGCTATTGGAAAACTAAAGAATTGAAAAAATATTAACATTTTAGGGAATTAGATAATGGAAAAGATAAGTTTAAGGTTCCAGTTAGTCGCTATCTTGATTTCTTTAACCATAATTAATGCACAGTTTCTTCAAGGTCAGGAGAAAGTATCGATTTTGATAAATCCGTCGAAAGTCGAAGGCAGGATTGACGAGAAAGTTTATGGCCATTTCTTAGAGCATATATACCATTCCGTCAATGGCGGTTTGTGGGGAGAGCTTATATGGAATCGAAGTTTTGAAGAATCTTTGGGTATAGGCGATTGGACAATAAAAGATGATTGTCTTATACAATCAAAGATGGCTGATAACGTAAGGCTGGTATTTGGAGATAAGGATTGGAGTGATTACGAATTTACTCTTGAGGCGCAAAAAACCTCCGGAGCGGAAGGTTTTCTCATTTTATTTCGAGTCTCGAACGATGAAGAATTTTACTGGTATAACATCGGTGGCTGGGGCAATATTCAAAGTGCACTGGAAAAGGGAGTAAAGGATCGAGGATGGGGAATAGTCGGTCCGATTGTACAAAACAGAATTGAGACGGGAAAATGGTATCAGATACAGGTTCGTTGTGAGGGTGCGCATTTCAAAGTGTTAATGGATGGAGATACTCTACTTGATTACACAGACAATAACAATCCACATCTGAGAGGTTCGGTAGGGGTAGGGACATGGAATACAAAAGCGAAGTATCGAAATATTCAAGTTAAGTCACTCGACGGTGAAACGCTGTTTGAGGGTCTTCCGGACATAGAGGCCGAACAAGCCGTTGCCAGGCACTGGCAGTTTTACGGTGAAGGCGAGGCGTACTTGTCAGAAGACAATCCATATAATAGTAGTTTGTCCCAGGTAATCACATCTGAAGGCGACGAAGTGGGTTTGGAACAAGAGCCCTTCTGTATTCGCAAAGGGGAAACTTATGAGGGATCGCTATGGGTACGAGGTGAGGCTCCTGAAGGTGTGATTGTAAGGTTTCTCGATGGAAGTGAGACTATTAAGGAAATAAATCAAGCTTTAGAGGATAACGAATGGCTTGACAAGATGTCTATCGAATTTGAAGAGCTGGAACCAGACCCGAATACGACTTTATTCGCTGACTTTGTACTGGTATTCAAAAAAGGATCGTGGATTTATGAGCCTAACATCGCTCCAAGAGATGTCGAAAGCACGGTATATCTAACGGAAGGACCTGAGATGTTGGTTCTATCCAATCCTAAGATAACGTTCGAAGACGAAAACACGATTTTGTGGACTTATGATACATGCAAAGTAATACAAACTGAGAATGGGAAACAAAGTTCTGATAGATTGTTAGCTTTGCAGTTAATTGAAATGTCAAGGAAATCTGACCATCGTGTATGTGTAAGATGTACTCAAAAAAAAGGGAACGAATGGGTAGTTCAGAAACGAACCTCTTCGATTGAGCAGCCTGAATCGGTTCAGGCTAAAGTGGAGTCAACCAAGTGGCAAGAGCATAAATTTATTTTTCGGGCCGAAACGGATTCCAAAGAAGGAAAACTCCAAATCGGCATTAAAGGCCAGGGAGAGATATGGCTCGACCAGGTCAGCTTGATGACTCAAAGTGCTAAAAAAGTCGGTGGTTATCGTCCAGATTTGCTACAGGCTGTAGTCGGGTTGAGTCCGCCTATTATACGTTGGCCGGGCGGATGTTTTGCATCGCCATATCGATGGAAGGACGGGATCGGACCTCAGGATAAAAGAGTGATTTATCCAAGACAAATATGGGATGACCTTGAGGTCAACGCATATGGCACAGATGAGTTTATCAGGATGTGCAAAAGTATAGGCGCGGAACCTTTGATTGTTGTGAACATTGGTACGACTAACTGGAACGATGAGCCAAATCCGGAAGAATTTATGCAGGATGTTTTAGACTGGATTGGATACTGCAACGGCCCTACAACGAGCGAATGGGGCAAAGTCCGGGCACAAAACGGCCACCCAGAACCTTACAATGTCAAATACTGGGAAATAGATAATGAGACATGGCATATGGGTGTGGACAGTTATGTCGAAGCAGTGAAGAGGTTCGCACCGCCGATGAGGAAAAAAGACCCAACAATTAAACTTGCCGCCTGTGGAAGCGGCGGATTTAACATGGAATGGAATCGTAAGATGATTGAAGAATGTGCAGAATTGATTGATTACTTAAGTATCCATCATTACGAGAATCCGGATCAATTTGCACAGGGGCCGTTTAATTACGAGCGTTTTATACGTCAAACCGGCGAGCTTATATCGAAATCGAAAAATCCGAATCTAAAGATATATTGTTCGGAATGGAATGCCCAGAGCATCGACTGGCGAACAGGATTATACGCAGGAGGAGTTCTAAACGCCTTCGAAAGATGTGCGCCAACATTTGAAATCGGAGGTCCTGCTTTGTTCCTGCGTCACCAGTCCGCAACGGCGTGGAACAATGCGTTTATTAACTTTGATCACTGTGGTTGGTTTGCCGCTCCGAATTACGTGGTAATGAAGCTCTGGCGGGAACATTTTGCACCATACAGGATTGGTCTTGAAAGTGACATCAAGGCTTTGAACGTTATCGCCACGAAATCGCAGGACGGCAAGAGCGTTTATGTGAAGGCGGTCAATCCGAGTGACAAAGAGGTGGAGGTGAGTTTATCAATAGATAAAGATTATCAGGTTAAAAATGCATCCATGAAGATTGTTGCTCCGGGTACATTAGCGGCAAGGAATACATTGGAGGAACCTGCTGCTGTTCGGCCGGTCGAGGGGGACGTGGAGATTAGCGGCCAGGAGATTAAATTTAACCTTCCGTCATTATCTGTAGCAGTAGTAACAATTGAAGGTTAAATATAACTGTCTTTACGGCCTTCGACCATGTTTAGATAGTTGAGTTTGCTATTAAAAGCTTGAGGAAAGAAATGACAAATGGAGTTGATATTTCGATTGATTTTGCGGGATTAAAATTGACCAATCCGGTTTTTACCGTTTCGGGGACATGCGGATACGCCGATGAATTGGCTGATTACATGGATATAAACAGCCTCGGCGGATTCATTACAAAGAGTATTACGCTCAAAGCCAGAAAAGGCAACGCAACGCCGCGGATTGTCGAGACCGATGCCGGGATGCTCAATGCAATCGGATGGGCGAATATCGGATTGGATAAATTCATCGAAGAAAAAATTCCCCTTCTCGAACAGATGAATACTGCCGTTTTTGTTAACCTGGCAGGTCATACCGTCAAAGAATATCTTGCTGTCACTGAGCGGTTGGCCAAGCAAAGTGCCATAGCCGGTTTCGAGTTGAATATATCCTGTCCTAACGTCGAGCAAGGCGGGATAAGTTTCGGGACCAATCCTAAACAGGTCAAAGAGATTACATCCGCGGTTAAGAAAGTATGCGGCGAAAAGATACTCATGGTCAAGCTGGCACCGGCAGTTACTGACATTAGTGCGATTGCCAAAGCGGCTGTTGGTGCCGGGGCGGATGCGCTTAGCCTAATTAATACTTTCACTGCGATGGTCGTCGATATCGAAACACGCAGGCCTGTTCTGGCCAACAGGACGGGAGGCTTGTCCGGCCCGGCAATAAAACCAATCGCAGTTTATCTGGTCAACAAAGTTTATACCGAAGTCACAAAAGATAGCGACGTACCAATTCTTGGTATGGGGGGAATACGGACCGCTTCGGATGCTATCGAATTTATTATTGCAGGTGCCTCGGCGGTTGGCATCGGCACGGCGAATTTCATCGAGCCGGACTGTGCACTGAAAATCATCGAAGGCATCAAGCAGTATTGTGCCCGCAGTAATATAACAAACATCAAAGAACTAGTCGGCTCACTTTCGCAGGGACAGTAATAGTGGCCGGCATTATGTTTCTTCTTGAAATAATTCTGTAAGACTTAATGCAAAGTGATAATAAAAAGAGTAAACCACTCTTGACTTTTTCACAGGATTTGGGTATCTCTACATGGAACTTAAGCAGGATTAAGAAGTACCGATGGCTGCTATGTTCGAGAATTTAAGCTAACGTAAAAAGGAGCAAGGGAATATGGCTGAATCCTCCAAAGTTGCTCAGGAAGGGGATATGGAAAAACTGTATGCCCGACGACTCAATCGCTATGTCACTGCGATGCGAAACGAGAAACCTGACATGGTTCCGATTCGTCCGTTCGTAGCCGAATTTACCGCCAAGTATGCCGGCTATACATGCCAGGAGGTGACACACGATTTCGAGAAGGCGTTTGCCGCCGCCCGCAAGTGTGCCGCCGATTTCGACTGGGACGCCGTTGTCGGTAATATGGTTTACGTCTGGACGGGATTGACCCAGGCCATAGGGATAAAATATTACGCAGTTCCGGGCATAGATGTTTCGCCCGATACAGGTTTTCAGTATCTTGAGCCGCCCGAACAGGAAGCGTTTATGAAACCGGAGGAGTACGACCAGCTCATCGAGGACCCGACCGGGTACCTGTTCAATGTCTGGCTTCCGCGTATTTCAGATGACGTGGCGGCAATGGGTGAGCCAGCGTCACTGAGGAACAATCTGTCATTCCTGAAGGGCGGGATGGCAATGCTGAATTATTTTAACGGCTTCGGAAGGCAGGCTGAATTGCTACGAACCGAGTCGGGCACCGTCTCGGCTATCTCGGGTATTCTCAAGGCACCGCTCGATATTATCGCCGATAAGCTGCGCGGTTATCTGGGTCTTGTCACCGATCTGATGGAGAGGCCGGACAAAGTGCTGGCGGCCTGCGAGGCTTTGATGCCGCACTTGACACACGTAGCTCTTTCCGGTGCGGATCCGGACAAGAATGTCCCCATCGGATTCTGGATGCATCGAGGATGTGTGCCTTTTGTCTCGCAGGAGCATTTCGATAAATTTTACTGGCCGACGCTCAAACCGATTATCGAGGAAATCTGGTCCCATGGACATCAGGTTTTATTTTACGCCGAGGGCGATTGGAATGCACATTTGAACGCCTTTGCGGAGCTGCCGGACAAATCGATAGTTTTTCACGTTGACCATGCCGATATTTATGAGGCCCACAAGGCAATCGGGCATAAGTTCTGCATCAGCGGCGGGATTCCAAACTTTCTGCTGAGCTACGGCACGCCGGAGCAGGTGCGCGAATATTGTAAGAAGGTGATTGAAGGTGTGGCTGGCGATGGCGGCTATATTATGGATGCCAGTGCTATTGTCCAGAATGATGCAAAGGTTGAAAATATCAAAGCGATGACGGAGTTCACCCGCGAATACGGCGTTTATTAAATTACGGTTGATAATGTGTGGAGTTGATTAGATGGCAAAGCAAAAGGAACAAAAAAGAAAGCCCGGTGTTTGTATCCCATGGGAAGAGAAGATGAAGGAATTGCCCAAGATTTCGGGAGACAAAGAGCTTGCGAAAACGGTTTGGGAGGACATCGATGCGCTGGGCTATGTGTATATATGGCAGTGTTTGCTGTCGTTCTAAGAATGTGTCCAGCCGTGGTAATTTCAAAATTGAATAATTATCAGGAATCATTATGAAAGTCCGGAGTAAGAATATTTGGGTGATATTACTGCTCAGTTGGATGCTCTGTTTGCTGTTGATTGCAGATGGCAGTTCAAAACAGAGCACTAACAGGGTGAGCTTAACAGGTGAGGATTTATCCGCCTGGCGCGGCAAGACAGGACAATGGAAAGTTGTCGGTGATACATTCTTAAATCCGGATAACCAGAGGCTGCTTAACAGCAAACCCGGGATGGGAACGGTTGTGAACGGTTCCGTTGGCAGGACGTCGCATCTTATCAGCAAGGCGGAGTTCGGCGATATCAGGGCCCATATCGAATTTATGATCCCCAAAGGTTCCAACTCTGGCGTTTATTTTGCCGGCCGATATGAGATACAGGTCTATGACAGTTACGGCGTGGAAAAGGTCGAATATCCCGGTATCGAGTGTGGCGGTATTTACGAGAGATGGGATGAAAACAGAAGTCCCAAAGGCTATGAAGGTCATTCGCCGCGGGTAAACGCATCGCGTGCGCCGGGACAATGGCAAAGCTACGATGTGGTTTTCAAGGCACCGCGTTTCGACGAGAACGGCAACAAGATTGCTAATGCCAGATTTGAAAAAGTCGTCCACAATGACGTTTTAGTCCACGAAGATGTGGAATTGACCGGGCCGACCAGGGCCAGTGCCTATAACGATGAAAAACCGACCGGGCCGATTATGCTCCAGGGTGACCACGGGCCTGTCGCGTATCGCAATATTTGGATTGAACCGGC
>CAZMWN010000008.1:0-235 GCA_964569935.1 uncultured Pirellulales bacterium | reverse complement strand
CACAGACAAAGAAAATCTAAGTGCTGCCGAGCAGGTTGAGATACTTAAAAGGCTGGATTACTCCGGGATTGGATATACCGGATGTGACGGACTGGCTGAGATGCTCGGTGAGCTGGACAAAAATGAACTGAGACTTTTCACAGTGTATCTTGGTATCAACATTGATCCCGGTCGGCAGAAATATGATCCAAAATTGAAAGAGGCATTAAAAATATTAAAGGGTCGCAATGCGATA
>CAZMWN010000007.1:5012-28434 GCA_964569935.1 uncultured Pirellulales bacterium | reverse complement strand
TCAATAATTTCCGATTTAGAGACGCCTGTACTTTGGTAAGTATTGGATTTAGACATTGTTATTCCTTTATTATCTTTGGTTTACATATTTTGACATCGAAATTCTGCTTGATTTTGTACAAACGGGGTGATAGTCTAGCTCTTTCGCGGAAACTACGGTAAATAGAGGTTTTTAGGATAATTACAGCATGGCGGAGAAATTGCCGGTCATAATTGATAATCGGGGTGAAAACAAAGTCCTGAACACTCTTAAGAGACTCCTTCCTAACCTTCAGAGAATAGATGTTGCAACAGGTGTATTTGAAATAGACTCATTTTTACTATTAGAAGGACTCTGGCAAGACCTTCAGCGTATTCGCATTCTCATGGGTGATGAAACCACACGGCGGACAAAGCGGGAGATTGTCAAAGCATTACTTCAAGCATCTAATGACAGTATCGAGCGTGAAAAAGAACATGATGATGCTTTAACCGGTTTGGCAGCCGTTCGAAATGCTACCACTAAAAAGAGCATAATCCTAAAAACATACTCAAAAGCAAAATTCCATGCCAAATTATATCTAATGGAATCCAAAAAGGTCAGCCCGGTTGATAATGTCAAGTCCACCAGCATCCAGACACAGACACCACCGGGCATCCGACATAATTAAGATTAATTTGTTGTCTAAACAATTTCTTTTTTATCAAGACAATAGAATTTCACTAAGTCATCCTAACAATTGTTCACCTTGTCCAGCTTATTCGTTTCCTGTTCATCCTTTTGCGTATCTTCGGCGAAACCACGTGAAATCCATTTGTAAACCGGCCATACAATCCCTATCATTGCTGCATAGACTACCCAGACACCGCCGAAACCCAAGACAGCCCCAACTGCCGTTGCTATCGGAAGTTCGATTAGGCCCACCTGGACTTTCTTTTTCAAGTTTTCTATTCTTCTGAGATGCTGAATCTGCCAAACATCTTCTGGCGTCAACATTAGACGTTTTCCTTCTTCAGTATGCCAACCTACTTCTTTTAGTTTTTCAAGTTGCTCTATTTTCTTCTGAATCTTTGCTTCAATATCTGCCTTAAGACTAACATCTCGTTGTTCCAATTCTTCTATCGCTTTGAGCCATAACGGCTTTTCATCAATCTCCAATCCCGTCCACACTTTCCATAAAAGCCGCTTTTTTTCTAATATCGTAAGAGCTTTAGCTTCAGGGAAAGGGTCTTTTTCATTCCATTTGTTTAAAAGATATTGACCATCGCGAATCTCACTAAACACATCTCTGCGCTCTCTTGAGAGGCGACTCTGATTTTCAATCAATTCTTGCTCTGCATTGTAAAAAAACAAGACTGCCCCCACCACGACAGCGGCGATAATTGATAGAACGAGTGTAATGCGTTTTAGTCCTCTATCCCAATTCATCTTCTTGTCCCCAAATCGAGTACCCAAGAATCCGCCACTTTTTCATTATTCTAACAATTTCTTGCATTAAGCAACGAAAAAAGGCAAGCCGACAGTGAATTGACTTTACAAAGCGCATCTCATAACTCTTTACAATTGTCAGCTTTAGGACAAAATGAAAAACCGATGTCACCATCTGACACCGGTTCAAAATCCAATGGGCGATACAGGACTCGAACCTGTGACCCGCTGATTAAGAGTCAGCTGCTCTACCAACTGAGCTAATCGCCCGAAATTCAATCAGAGGATGTAAATATATAAACGGCAGGATGGTATTGCAAGAAAATTTCCACTTTTGCCTTGGCCGGGATAATTCAACAGTTGCGAAATATGCTTGCAGAGTCCTGCCTTTTAGACTATAAAATTGTCCTGTAGTAATTTTAATCGAACAAAGCACGATTCACGAACCACGATTTACGAGAAACGAATTATGAGATACAGCCGGATGTTCATACCAACGGTCAAAGAGGTCCCTTCCGATGCGGAGACCGCCAGCCACAAGTTACTGATTCGTGCCGGCATGATGCGCAAAGTCGCCAGCGGCACATATACCTACCTGCCACTCGGCTGGCGAAGCCTGCTTAAAATCATTGCAATCGTCCGCGAGGAAATGGACCGCACCGGCGCACAGGAGATTCTTGTCCCTTCAATGCAACCGAAAGAGCTTTGGGACAGAACCGGCCGAAGCACCGACTACGGCCCGACAATATTCTCTCTCGAAGACCGTCACGGCAGAATGAACGTCCTTGGGCCTACCGCCGAAGAGGTTTTCACCTACCTTGCAGCCGGCGAAATAAATTCTTATAAACAGCTCCCGTTTAATCTGTATCAGATTAGTATTAAATTTCGCGATGAATTCCGTCCGCGGTTCGGCCCGATTCGCTCCCGTGAGTTTATTATGAAAGATGCTTACAGCTTTCATGACAGCCCCGAAAGCCTCCATGAAACTTACATGGATATGTATAATGCGTACTGTCAAATTTTCACACGCTGCGGACTGGAATACGTGACTGTTCAGGCCGAAGTTGGCGAAATGGGAGGCTCTGGTTCACATCAGTTCACGGTGCCCTGTGAATCCGGCGAGGATACGATTGTTTATACCGAAGACGGTTCGTATGCCGCGAATCTCGAAAGAGCGGATGTGGACCCACTGCCGAAAGACGAAGGACGAGGGACGAAAGACGAGGGACGAAGGTTTCCGCCGGTAGAAGAAGTTCATACTCCGAATATCGGCAGCATCGAGGCGGTCTGCGAATTTCTCAAAACAAAACCCCAGCAGATGATAAAAACGCTCGTCTATTCAAGTGGGGACATAACGATAGCGGCACTTATCCGCGGTGACCACGATGTAAACGAGGAGAAGTTGATGCTTGCCAACGGCGGCAAAAAACTCGATCTGGCGGACGAAATCACAATAGAAAATGTCACCGGTGCCAGAGTGGGCTTTGCAGGTCCTGTTGGCTTGAAAGTGGCTGTCCCGTTGATTATTGATCATGCCGTTGCAGCGATGGCGGTTGGCGTCACGGGAGCTAATAAGACCGACCACCATATAAAAAACGTTGTGCCCGGTAGAGATTTCTCGCTGGATGGAGATAACATTACCGTTGCAGATATTCGCTATGCCCGGCAGGGTGATACTCACGGCGGTAAAAAACTACTCTTTAAAAAAGGTATCGAAGTGGGCCAGGTTTTCAAGCTTGGTACCAAGTACAGCGAAAAGCTCGACGCGAAATACCTCGATGAAAACGACAATGAAAAGCCGTGCCTTATGGGCTGCTACGGAATAGGTATCAATCGAATTCTCGCATCAGCAATCGAATTAGGCAACGATAAAGACGGCATTATCTGGCCGATCAGCATAGCCCCGTTCGAGGTTATTGTCTCCTGTGTCAATCAGGATGATGATGAGGTGGCGCAGGTAGCCGAAGAAATCTATCAAAAGTTGCTCGATAGCGATATTGAGGTATTACTGGACGATAGAATCATGCGAGGCGGAGCGAAATTCAAGGATGCAGACCTTATCGGCGTGCCGATTAGAGTTACAGTGGGCAAAAAGTCTCTCGCCGATGGAAATGTCGAAATCAAACTTCGCAGCGAACCTAAAAGCAAAAAAACCGCAAAAGAAAACGCGATAGATGAAGTGATTGGCCTGGTCAAAAAATTGAAAGAGCCGTTTAATCCCAAATAAATAAAAAGGAAATAATCCATGGAAAGTGATAAACTCTCTCGTCGAAGTTTTATACGCAATACATCTATCCTGGCCGCGGGCACAATTGCCGGTTCGGCCGTTCGGAAAGGATATGCCGGTATGGCTTCCAACGTAGAAACGGTTGTAAAGAATGGCCGTATCAATCAATCTGTGAGCAGATGGTGTTATGGCAAGATTTCACTGGACGAATTTTGTGTCGCCGTTAAAAAAATGGGACTCGAAGCGATTGACCTCATGGGGCCGAAAGATTTTCCAACCCTAAAAAAACACGGGCTAATCTGCTCGATGGTAGAGACACACGGTTTGACAAAGGGTATAAACAACAAGGACAACCACGCCGAATGTATCTCCAAAATTCGCTCGGCCATTGATGCCGCCGCAGAACACGGCTTCCCCAATGTCATAAGCTTCCCCGGCAACAGGGACGGCATGAGCGACGAGGTGGGTACCGAAAACAGCGTTGCCGCTCTCAAACAGATTGTCGGTTACGCGGAAGAGAAAAAGGTTACAATATGCCTCGAATATCTCAACAGCAAAGTCAATCACAAAGGCTATATGTTCGACAATATGAATTGGGGCGTGGAGGTCTGCAAAAAAGTCGGCTCAGAACGCGTAAAGATTCTGTATGATATATATCACGCTCAAATAATGGAAGGTGATATAATCCGAACGATTCAAAATAACAACCGGTATATCGGCCACTACCATACGGGCGGCAATCCCGGTCGAAATGAAATCGATGAAACACAGGAATTATATTACCCGGCTATAATGCGTGCTATCATAAAAACCGAATTCAAAGGTTACGTCGCCCATGAATTCGTACCCAAACGCGACCCGTTGACGTCTCTTGCACAGGCAGTACAAATTTGTGATGTCTAATTATGTGGAAGCTAAATGTCCCTAAGCCCGTAAAGCTCATCATTGGAATTCTGGCTGCCAATAACAAATGTTTGAATACTGCGGTCGATGTTCTAATTGATAATTTTGGCAAGACAGATTTTACAAGTGACATCTGGCCTTTCGATAAAACCGACTATTACAAGGAGCAGACGGGAACGCATATTTTAAGACAGTTTATCAGTGTCGAGTCTCTCATCGAGCCCGGCAAACTGGCTAAAATCAAGCATAAAACAAATAAACTCGAACAAAAATTGGCAAAGATGCTCGTGCTTCCCTTGCCAAGGCCGGTCAATCTTGATCCCGGTATAATCGAGCCGTCAAAACTGGTCCTGGCGACAACAAAAAACTATTCACATCGTATATATATCGGTAAGAATATATTTGCCGAGGTAACGTTGATTTTCGATAAAGGCCGGTGGCGGCCGCTGGAGCATACTTATCCTGATTACCGGCAGCAATGCTACTTCGATTTCTTTGAAAAAGTCAGAACTCGATTGCTGGAACAATTAAAATTATCACGACCGGTATGAATATAACTCAAAATGCGGTTCAAATAAGAAATCTCAGTTAATATGACCTTTGAAGATAAACTAAAACAAAGATACAGCGGAGAAGGAGGAAAAGCATATCACGAAAGCAAACGTTCTGTCCCCGATTCGGCGTATCAGTGGATTGCGAAACTGCGTGCTGAAAAAATCAATCCACATATAAGCGAAACTGATACCGTATTCGGGTACGGCGTGGGAACCGGCTGGAACCTGGCAGAGCTGAAATGTAAAAGACGGCTCGGCTTCGATATATCAGAGCACTTGGAGCCTATCGTCCAAAGTCACGGCATAGAGTTTGTAAAAAATATCGAAGATGTTGCTGATGCATCGATTGATGTGGTTATCTGTCACCATGTGCTCGAACATACAGGCAATCCGTCTGAAATCCTGAAGCAGACAAGGCGCATACTTCGCCCGAACGGCAAGTTTCTCTTGTTCGTCCCTTTTGAAAAAGAAAGGCGGTATCGCCACTACAATCCCGATGAACCCAACCACCATCTTTATTCATGGAATGTTCAGACGCTGGGCAATCTTGTTCGTGACATGGGATTTACAATTGCCCGGGGCAGGATTCAGGAATTCGGCTATGACAGGTTTGCATCTGTCTGGGCGGTTCGGCTCGGCTGGGGACAGGCCGGTTTTAGGTTGATAAGAAGAGCGATTCATCTTATAAAACCTGCATCCGAAGTGTATATTATTGCGAAAAAGGAATGATTCAAAAATCTTGCGATAAATTTAGATTTAAGGAGTATCCATCATTCAACCATTAACAGTAATAGCAATGGTTCTGTTGTTCGGCTCGTTCGTGTTGTCACTGCTCCTGACGGCCCTGGCGAGGAAATTCGCCCTGCGAACAAATTTCGTTTCAAAACCTGCAAGTGACAGATTCGCGGAAAGGATTGTCCCACTCGGCGGCGGAATCGCAATCTTTGCCAATCTTGCAATTATTATACTTGCTTCCGCGGCGGTCGTAAAATTCCTCGCCGTCCCGGGTCACCTCGATTGGCTCGGCGAATCCGTCACCATCCACACCGCCGGCTTTTTGAGCAAAGTCGGCCGGCTTATGTTTATACTGGTTCTCGTTTTTGTCTTGTTCGTCCTTGGTCTGTGGGATGATAAAAAGCATCTCGGCCCCTTTTGCAAACTTGTCACTCAGTTCGTCGTCGCAATTGCCGCCGCTTTTTTTGCCGACATCCGTGTTGAATTTTTTATCGAGAACAAAATCATTACCTCCCTGCTCTCAGCGGTCTGGATAGTTTTGATAATCAATGCGTTCAACTTCCTCGACAACATGGACGGACTTTCGGCCGGCATTGCTTTTATCACAAGCTCGATTTTATTTACCGCCGCTGCACTGAACGGACAGGTTTTTATCGGCGGCCTGGCTCTTGTGTTCATAGGGACTTTGCTTGGTTTTCTGGTATTTAATTTCCCACCCGCGAAAATATTTATGGGAGACGCCGGCTCACTTGTCGTCGGTTTTTTCGTGGCGATGCTGAGCCTTCGAACCACCTACTATAACCAGGCGCAAAGCGGGCAATGGTATCCTGTTTTTGTGCCGCTGGTTGTAATGGCGGTGCCGCTCTACGATTTTATCAGCGTGACTTTGCTGCGGATACGCCAGGGTAAAAGTCCTTTTGTCGGTGACACGCAGCATTTCTCCCACCGGATTAAAAAGCACGGCCTAAGTAACGCACAAACAGTTCTGACCTTATATTTAGCAACGCTTTGTACCGGTCTGGGTGCGACGTTTCTATACCAGGTCAATCTGGCCGGTGCGATTCTGATTTTTATTCAGACCGTTATGGTATTATCAATTATCGCCATTTTCGAGACTACCGTAAGCAATGACAAAGCCGTTCACTAACCCTGGCATTTCAAAAAGCAAGGCTCTTGTGTTACTGGAATATGCTCTGCTTGCTATCTGTCTCGGCGTGATTGCGCTTCGGACAATATTTACCGAAGGTCCCGCCATGCGATCAACGACAATGCCGACCAATCTCGGGGATAATCTTTATAGTCTGTCCGTATCGGCCTGCTTGCTTGCCTCTTTTCTGCTCTGGCTCCTCTGGAATATCTGCAGCAGGAGATTCTTCTACCGCCCTACCGGCATAGAAATCGGATTATGTCTTTTCTTTATCGCTTCTGTAATCTCCTGCATTGCCGCCTCGGATAAGCGACTGGCAATCACCAATATCGTTGTGTTTATCTCGCCGCTGCTCTGTGCCGTTTTATTGGTGCAGATATTGGATACCCGGGAAAAAATATTGTTTGTTCTGGCGGTTATAGCGGCGTTGGGAGTGCTAAGTGCCTATCAATGTTTCGAGCAGCTTGTCACCGGCAACCAGGCAATGATCGAGCAATATGAAGAAAATCCACAGAGCCTGCTCGAGCCGCTTGGCATAGAACGCGATACGCTTCAGCATTTTCTTTTTGAGCACAGACTTTACGCCGAAAATGTCCGTGCATATTTCACAACGCGCAACTCGGCCGCCTCATTTTTATTGATTGCATATTTTTCCGCCGTAGCTTTGGCTGTTGACAGATTCAGAAATCGAAAATCAGACCGGCCGAATCTCCGAAAATATCACGTCAGTGACATTTTTATAATAATTCTCCTTCTCGCCGTTATCCTCACAAAAAGCAAAGGAGCGATTATCGGATTGTTCTTTTCCCTGGCACTGTACGCTTTATATCTCGGATTAGGGGGATGGCTCAAAGCGCATCGAAAAGCTGTATTAGCCGCTTGTATATTACTAAGCATTGCCGGCGGGACTGCGATTGTTTGGTACGGACTCAAACATGACCGGCTGCCCGGTGGCAACTCAATGCTCGTCAGGTGGCAATATTGGCGTGCATCGGCAAAAATGTACGCCGACCATCCTATAACAGGTGTCGGCCCCGGCAACTTTACTATTTTTTATCCCCGTTACAAACCCGCCGCTGCTCTGGAAAGCGTCTCAGATCCGCATAATTTCCCGCTCAACATCCTGACCCAATACGGCCCGCTCGGCCTTGTCGGTTTTTTGGCTATGATTGCCATTCCGCTGTGGAAAATAATTTTACCGAAACATTCAGCCTTGCCGGGTGACGTCAGGGAGAAACCGCGGACTTTCAAAACGCCGGTGATAACATTCCTGCTCATCCTATGGCTTTGCTTAATACTCACCTGGCTCTTAATAAAACCCGCGGCACAGACCGGAGACCTTGCAGTAATAATATATACAATTACGAGATTTCTCATTCCGGGCGTCGTCATATTTGCCATCAGTTTTTTACTTCTTAAAAAACCAATCCTTATACCCGGACAAGCCAAACACAAAGTGCATCAGATAAATCTTTCTGCCGCTGTTCTTTTCTGCGGCCTCCTGGGTATCGCCCTGCATAACCTGACAGACTTTGCCATCTTCGAACCCGGCGTCTATACCGCTTTTTGGGCTATGATAGCGTGCCTTGTCGCATTAACTTCATATACAAAACCACAAAGAGAGCTCGTCCTGCAACCTGCACCTGTTGTTAAGATAACAGCCGTAGTGACATCGCTTGTCGCATGCTGGGTCTTTCTGGCTTATGCTTTTATACCTGTAGCCTTAACAACCAGGACAATCGAAAAATCAAACCATGCCATCTCTCGCGGCCGGCTCGATAGCGCCCACAACCTTCTGGATTCCGCCGCCGCACAGGATACTTTAAGCCCGCTCGCATCATCTTTGAATGCCCGGCTGTACCTGTATCAATACCGGCAATCGCAGGAAAAAAATCGTGAACTGTTTACGCGGTCGGAAAAGTGCTTCAAAACCGCAATCGAACGCAATAACGCCGATTTCAAAAACTATGAACGATTGACAGAGGCGTATCTCGAACACGCTAAAATTACTACCGGAATGCAAAAGGCCGATTTGCTGAGCAAAGCTTTCGATGCAGCCAAAAACGCAGTCGAACGTTATCCGGGCTGTGGAAGATTGCATTTCAACTTAGCTCAAATCGCAGAGAAGATAAACAAAACCGAGACGGCTATCGAGCATTATGAAAAAGCAATCGATATCGAAAACCAATACCGCAATCAATTCAGGATTATGTACCCCGAAAGAGACAAAATAGTCAGCCGCCTCGGCGAGGAAAAATACCAAACCGCCATCGAACGTGCCAAAGAACTTTCCAAAAAATCTGATATGTAAATAGCAAAATGGTGCGAAATATCACACCCCACATGCTGTTAAATTTGAGACAAGATCCCTCCGCTCCAGTCCACCTTGGTTGTGCCCCAGGTAGAGATGATAAGAAAAAGCTCGTACGTAAAGCGCGTACGCGCTTTACGTATAAGGGGGATTATAAACTGCTGCGCGTGACAACCACTGAACGTGTTTAGAGGTTGTCCTGATGTCGCTTCCATTCTTAGTAGTCCCTGGGGGATGGCTCACGGCGCTACTGCGAAGGACGAATCGGCGTGGGGAGGAAAAACAGTTGAAGTCTCGGCGATAGTTTTGTAAAATTACAATTCCGAAGGTATTGGAAGCTGCTGAGCGATTCAACTGGGAAATCTCGTGTTGACATTTGGAGTATGGAGAGAAAAATGACAAAAGAGATTCCGTCTATAAGAAATGTTGTCTTTTCGGTTATTCCACTTATTTTGATTTATTATGTAAGCATTTGGACCGTTGGACAGTTTATGAGTGTTCTTGCGGAGATGCTTGAGGATGGTGTTTCGTGGGCGACAAGAATCATATTCCAGCCGTATTTTACTGTATTGGTATTATCCTGGGCCGCCGTCTTCCTGGGACTTGCAGTAGCTTTACCGACTAAACGAAGAATCTTATGGCATGTATCTCTTTGGTCGGGCCTTATTTCGATAGTGTTTTTCTTCATAGGTATTTTTATACCAATGGTATCAGTAATTAACAGTCTATCAGCCAGCCAGTAAGACGGAGTTCCGAAACATGCAAAAATCGAAAGAACAAAGTGAGAACATTCCAGGAGAACTGCAGTTCGCTTCATGGTTTGGAATGATTTACTACACATTGGCTATACTCTACATTATATTTATGGCGGTGAATATGATCTATGCTGTACTTATGGAAAAAGTTCTACTTATAAATCCCTCGCAACTGTGGAACGTGTCCCTGGGGGGCTTGCGTCCGGTTAATCGTCTTGTGGCGTATCTACTGGCCGACTCAAGTTCATCAATAATCATACCGGTAATTGTATGTGTGGCAATCTTATTAGTACTTGCTACAAGAATAATTTCTTCCGCGCATCTCCGGCGTTGTAAGAAGTCGGCATTCTGGATATGTCTAATAACGGCCGTTATTTTTACAGCTCTGAGGTTAGTGAACTTCTGGATAACTGCTCCATACTGGCAATCGCTCATCATGAAAACTGAGTGGAGCATAATGGGGCCTGTATTTATATGCGAGTGCGTAACAATTGGATGTCTTCTATCGAACCGCTCAAAACAGTTCTTTTTCAAGGGCAATTAAAGGAGCACGCTTGCCCCAGAGGGGGTATTTTTTGTGAGTGATTCAAATTATCATTGAACAAGGACCCGGCAATAAATTGAATAACAATAACCGTTTAATGGCAGGAACCCGGCAATAAATTGCCGGGCTAAATATAACGACGGGAAAAACGATAATAAATTAACCCCTTAATAAATTAAGGGGCTAAATATAAATATGGGGGGAAAAATATGTGGAGTGGCGATGGCGAAGACGGTTGGCTATATGATTACATGGACAACTTACGGGACATGGCTGCAGGGAGATAAACGTGGATACGTCAAAAAAGGAAAGATTTGTCCTCCCAATCCGTCACTTGCCAAATCAAATCAAGAAAACCTCATAAAGAATCCGGTCAAATTATCCAAAGCCCATCGTGCAATCGTAACAAAAGCCATTTATGAAAAAGCAAAAAGACTGAAACAAAAAATTCACGCTCTTGCAGTGCGCTCAAACCATGTCCATATTGTTGCCGAATATATTCCTATGCCGATTGGTTTGGTTGTTAAAAACTATAAGAATTTCACTCATGTTAAACTTCGAGAGGCCGGTTTCTGCGGCAGATTATGGACGAAAGGATTTGATAAACGTTATTGCTTTGACAAACGAAGCCTGGAAAAAAGAATCGACTATGTCAATTCCCATAAAAAAACATTTACAAATAATAATTAGCCCCTCAATTCATTGAGGGGTTTTTTAATTTTTAACGGCAGGTTCATAAGCTATGAACTATGAACACAAAACTATTGACCTAATTATGAAATTTTGTTCATTATTTCATCTGGGATATCAAAATTCGCGTAGGCGTTCTGGACATCATCCTGGTCGTCGAAGGCTTCCATTAGCGAAATAATTCTGCCGGCCGTATGCTCATCATTGATATCGATAGTCGATTGCGGCACCATGGAAATCTCGGCTATCTCGGTAGCGATTTCTTTTTCCTGCAGGGCTTTTTTAAGTTCCTCATAGGCAACCGGCTCACAAGTTATCTCAAAAACATCTCCTATAGTCTGCATATCGCTTGCGCCCGCACTTAGGGCAATTTCCAAAAGCTGCTCTTCATCGACATTGTCGGTACCGACTGTAATAAGTCCCTTTTGGCTGAACATCCAGTTAACGCACCCGCTTGCTCCGAGCGAACCTCCGTGTTTCTCGAATATTCTCTTAACTTCCGGCGTAGTTCGGTTACGGTTATCCGTCAGAGCTTCGACCATTATGGCGACGCCGTTGGGACCATAACCTTCATACAGCACTTCTTCGAAACTGATACCCTCAATATCACCCGTTCCTTTTTTAATCGCTTTTTCGATTGTATCTTTTGGCATGTTAACGGCTTTGGCCTTGTCGATTGCATAACGCAGAGACAGATTCGCAGAGGGGTCCCCCCCGCCGTTTTTGGCAGCCACGATTATCATTCGGGCGACCTTGCTCCATATCTTGCCTCGCTTGGCATCGTTGGCCGCCTTTTTATGCTTTATACCGGCCCAGTGTGAATGACCTGACATTTTTACTCCTCATGAATATCATAAACTGCAAAATTACCGATGAATATTATATCTCATCTGACTTCGTTAAGGAACTATTTTTCACATCGTTCTTTTTATCTTCTGAAAATAATATGGAGACTCAACAGATGTTGTTTTCCAGCTTAAAAGAAGAACCTGCCGCCAACACACTACTTTTTTAATAATTCATATGGTATTTGATATATTTTGCGGAACTCGATGGGGCCGCCTTCGCTCTGGAGACAAATCCAGCCGGAGGTATCAGTAACGGCGGTTCCTATGTTCTGGAGCACACCATTGACGTAACAACGAATTATATCTGCCTCGCAATAAATATCGTAGGTGTTCCATTGGCCGGCGCGTTTCTCGCTGCTCTTTTTTTTCCTGGGTATTATCACGAATGGTCGCTCAGTATTCTGTTTATTCACCCTATCGATAGTTATACCGGTACCACCAATCAGGACTAAATCCCCGGCGTTGCCCGCCTGTAACTGGCATTCGATAGACCGAGGCCAGACCTTGTCCTGCCCGCTTGTATGTAGCAGCACGCCGCTATTGGCAGGAGTATCCGGCCAGCGCCATTCCAGGTGCAGATAGTAATTCTCATATTTGGCTTCGGTCCGCATATACCCGTTGGAGCTTCCGCTGCAGTAGATGACTCCGTTTCTGACAGACCAAATATCGTTGACATCAATATCTTTATCAGGGATAAAAAGTTTCCAGCCGGTAAAATCTTTGCCGTTCCAGAGCATTATCTTCTTATTAGCCGTCGAAGGCCCGAAGAGTCCCCGGCAGCCGGTTGATATTAACAACAATGCCGAAACAATACCCAAAATTAATAATCTACCTGCAAATCGCCTCATGTTTTAGTCTCCTTTATCCGGTTGCTGACAGTAAATTTATCATTTAACATGTATTTATAACCTTAATATGCAAGTTCTACGATTTCTATAAAGTATAAAATCTATATGATTTCCGCAAACGAAGCAATAGATATACTCCCGAAAAGGAGACATAAAAGTGAAATTTGGCTTGACAAAGTGCTATTGTTTTACTATTAAAGCGTTTTTTGGTGGTTTTTCCAGAATAAAACAAGTTGTTATTTAGCTACGTTAGAGCCGGAATTTCAGGCGCTGGCATAGTTTAATACTTTGAAGAGTTTGTGGAGTATTTTAAAATGTTACCGGTAAAAAAGACAAGTAAGAGCAAAACCCGCTCGCGTCGGGCTCATCACAGGCTTAAGGCTACGAATTATTCAGTCTGCAAAAAGTGCGACCAGGCCAAGCTGCCGCATGCGGCGTGCGACAATTGCGGTTACGTTAATCCGAAAATCACACTGAAACTTGGTAAGGAGTCCGAATAAGGTCGGCTGAAATATGCGAATAGCAATCGATGCAATGGGAGGCGACAATGCACCGGAGGAGATTATCGCCGGTGCGCTTGAATCGATGGAGCTGCTTGCCGAGAACGATGAGCTTATACTTGTCGGTCCTGAAGAGATAATAAAGGCACAATTATCCTCTGCCAAGCTTAAAAAAGGCAGGATTAGCATAGTCCATGCACCGGATGTCATTGCTATGGGCGAGGTACCCATAGAAAGTCTTCGCAAGAAACCAAAAAGTTCAATCGCCGTTATCGCTAAATTGGCAAAAAGGGACCAGACCGACGCTGTCATCTCAGCAGGCAATACCGGGGCCTGCGTTGCAGCTTTCCAGATGAGAATCAGAAATCTTCCCGGCGTGAACCGCCCCGGAATAGCGGTAGTATTTCCCACTCCCGGAGGGCCGGTGACAATATGCGATGTCGGTGCGAATATAGCCTGCAAGCCGATGCACCTTTATCAGTACGGGGCAATGGCCCGCATATATTCGAAGCACCTGCTCAAGATAGACAATCCACGGGTCGGGATTATGAGTATCGGCTCCGAAGAAGCCAAAGGCAATGAGATAGTTAAAAAGGCAAGGGAGCTATACAAATCCGATACCAATATGAACTTTATCGGCAATATCGAAGGAAGGGACATTTTCAGCGGTGTTTGCGATGTTGCGGTTTGTGAAGGTTTCGTCGGCAATGTAATTTTGAAACTGACCGAAGGCCTTGTCGATGGTCTGTTCAAGGCAATCAAGCACGAACTTATGGAAGAAAAACTCAGGCTGGCCATGAAATTCAAACCTGTGATGAAGAGAATTTATAATAAGTACGACTATAATGAGTATGGCGGAGCACTTCTGCTGGGCATTAACGGCACGGCGGTAATCTGTCACGGGTCGAGTCAGAGCAGAACGATAAAAAACGCAATTTCAGCTTCGAAAAGATTTTACACGGAAAAAATAAACGACAAGATTATTGATTACCTTTCGAGGAGCCCGTTGTGCAATTCAATGCAAAATGCTAATCCTCGTGTACTTGCATAAGGACCACGGATGAATAACCCAGCTAACGGTCACTCCACTGCTTATCGCGCAGTAGTCGCCGGTCACGGCTCGTTCGCACCGGAGAAATTACTAACAAACGACGACCTCGCAAAGAAGATGGATACCTCGGACAAATGGATCACAACCCGAACCGGCATTAAAGTTCGACATATTACCACAGAAAAAGAAAGCACTGCGTTTCTTGCAACGCAGGCTGCTAAAAGAGCCTTGGCCGAAGCAAAACTCGATCCGGCGGAGCTCGAACTCATCATCGTGGCAACCATTACACCGGAGATGGTTTTTCCTTCCACCGCCAGCTTCGTGCAGCGGGCACTTCATGCAAAGAAGGCATGGGTATTCGACCTGGCCGCCGCATGCAGCGGTTTTGTCTACGGTCTGTCCATCGTGCAGCAATTTATTGAAAGCGGCAGATTAAATAATGCCCTGGTCATCGGCGCTGAAACCTTAACTAAGATAACCGACTGGACGGACCGCACAAGCTGTATCCTGTTCGGGGATGGTGCCGGTGCTTTCGTGCTTGAACGAAGGGAGGACGGGCAAAAGGGAATCTTATACAGCACCATGCATTCGGACGGAGATCGCTGGGAAGCGTTGAACTGTCAGGCGTATGGCTCACGCCATCCGTCGAGCAAGGAGCTGGACGATCCGAAGAAAATCTATATGCAAATCAAAGGCCGGGAGGTCTATCAACAAGCCATTCGCCGAATCGTTGAAACGGTGCTGGAATGTCTGGATCATTGTGGAATAAGTATGGACGATGTTAAAATGCTTATTTCACACCAAATGAACGCACGGATTATCGAGTCGGCGGCCAAACGGCTGAACCTGCCGGACGAAAAAGTCTTTATCAATATCAATGAATACGGCAATACCTCGGCGGCCTCGGTCCCTATCGCTTTCGATGATTGTGCCAGAAAGGGTCAAATTAAACGAGGCGACATTATTATTTTGGTAGCTTTCGGAGCAGGACTTACCTGGGGAGCAAGTGTGGTTGAGTTTTGATTGTTCCAGGCTTTGTATATGAAACGCCAGGCAGGGTAAGGATTATGAAGACAGCTTTTTTATTTCCAGGACAGGGCGCTCAGGTTGTCGGAATGGGCGCCGACATCGTTCATTCATTCGACAAGGCAGCGGAAATTTTCAAAAAAGCAAATGAGATTCTCGGATTCGACTTGGCCGGAATCTGCTTCGAAGGCCCCGCCGAAGAGCTTAACAGCACGGCCGTTTCGCAGCCTGCGATTTTTACCACTTCCGCTGCAATCCTGGAAGTTCTCAGAACAGAATCAACAACAAGCTCTCTACAGGCGGACGTCACGGCGGGCCTGAGCCTCGGTGAATATTCCGCACTTTACGCCGCAGGAGTCTTCAGCTTCGAGGACGCCCTTGTCCTTGTCCAAAAGCGCGGGCAGGCCATGCAGGCCGCAGCCGAGGCCGAAGGCGGTTCGATGGTCAGTATAATCGGACTGGACGAAGATAAGGTCCACCAGCTTTGCGAAGAAATTATAGCAAGCCAAAACGAGGACAAAGAGGAAGGCCAGAAAAAACTTTTAGAGCCTGTGAATTTTAATTGCCCGGGCCAGATTGTAGTAAGCGGCACGGAGTCGGCCTGCAGGCAGGCCAAAGAGCTGGCCGTCAAGTACGGAGCCATCAAAGCCATACGTCTGGACGTCGCCGGTGCCTTTCATACTAAAATGATGTCAAGCGCAGCCGAAGCCCTTAAAGAAGCCCTGTCACAAAGTCAGATTTTAGAGCCGTCTAAAACTAAGATTATTGCCAATATCAACGCCGAGTACTATTCCAGCAGCGAAAAAATTAAAGAAGGCCTGGTAAAGCAATTGACTAATCCGATTCTCTGGCAAAAATGTATGGAACGGCTGTTGGCCGACGGCGTTGAGGAATTTTACGAGATTGGTCCAGGCAGGGTCCTGACCTCACTTATGAAAAGAATAAGCAGAAAAACAAAAGTTATAAACTTCTCGTCCGCCCAATCACTCGATGAAATCTTAGTACGTTAATAATTGTTAGTATTTAGCTTTTAGTATTTAGTATCTCGAAATAACTTAAAACTCAACACTCAAAACTAAAACCCGCCGTCAATAATTGATTGTCCCTGGTTTCTTGACGTTATGTTAATCGTTCGATGGCAAAAAGTATCACTATGATTCTTTAGTGTCATCCACACGGCTTTCCTTGTGTTTCAGTTCCTTTAGAATTTCCATCTTTGCGGAAAGAATTTCGTATCTAACGACGAGACTTACCCAGAGAAACATCATGGATGCGTGCACTAATAACAATACACCAATTGTTCCCATATGTATTGCTATATCAATTAACAAGCCCAGAAAGAAAACGCTAAAGACAACCAGTACAATTAATGCGATTCGTTTCTTGCGTTTGTAGTTATTGATATCCCGCATTGTAATTCATCCTATTGGTTTTAATGGTTGATGTTCGGCCATATACAAAATTTTAATCGTTGGCTGTCCATGTTTTTTCGCTGCTACCGTAGTATATAAGTATATGCATATATACTTATGGAGTATTTCGGCAATCGCATTTATAGCATCTAAAAAAACTACCGTTAAGAAACTAAAAACCATGTCCTTGCCGCAAGGCATCCCTTTCGGGAGAGCCGGGTCGAAGGATCAAAACTAAAACCTGCTGTCAATAATTGACTGTCCATCGTCGTTCACTGCTGCCATAGTATATAAGTACATGCATATATACTTATGGAGTATTTCGGCACTCGCATTTATAGTATATAAAAAAACTACCGTTAATAATTCGCTTTACCCCATGAGATGGCGGCCTTTGCCTATCTCACGGGGTGAATCCACTAAACCATTGTCCATCGTCTTTCGTCCGTCGTCACTCGTATACCTGCTGTCCCCGGTTTTACCGGCGTGTTCCAGCAACTTTTGTTCTTTCTTTTATACTCTTATATGAATTGTAAAACACCATAGCGCCTATAAAAAATAAAAGAACATAACGAAGTTCTTTGTTTTCAGGTCTATTCACAAACAACGTGAGGAAAACAAAAGTAAAAATTCCTGAAATAGTCGAATAGAACTCTTTTTTTGTCACATAAATATTATTGCTTTCCATATCCGTAATCCTTTTTTTGAATGTCATTCTCAGCTTTCCTTGATTCGCCGCCGCTACGCCTGTCTCGGCGCCATGACGGACGAAGTCAAGCTATCCACTCGCAAAATTTTAATAATGGCTGTCCATGTTCTTTCACTGCTGCCATAGTATATAAGTATATGCATATATACTTATGGAGTATTTCGGCAATCGCAATTATAGTATCTAAAAAAACATGCCGTTAAGAAACTAAAAACTATGTCCTGAGCCGGGTCGAAGGATAAACACTCAAAACTTAAAACTGCTGTTAAGAATCCGCTTTCGTCCCTCGTCTATCGTCAATCCTTCTCTCTCCGGTGGCTGGCCATAGTTTTTTATAGTTTTTCAAATAGTCATTTAGAATCTTCCATTTGTTTACAATATTCTTCGTAAATTATTATAGCCTTCTCTGAGTTTGTATGAATTTTTTCATACAATTTTTTTAGCTCATCTTGTTGTTCCGATGGATATTGTAAAAGTAATAATATTGTGTTTCGGTATGCTATTATAGTCAGAAGCTTAGAAAACATTTCTATGTCTTTTTTTTTAGGTTTTGTCCCTAAATCTAAAACGGCTGTGGGCCCTGCATGAACAAAGGAAGACAACAATGAATATTTTACCATTTGGTCACGGAACATTTCTTGGAGTTGGGCAATTTCAGAAGGGCTTTTGTTTGATAATAATTCTGATATGCTTTTAACTACTTCATCAAATCGGAACTTGATTGTAGTTTTATCTGTTTTTTTTATGAACTCTTTAAACTCTTTTGTATCTCTAAATTTCCCTGATGAGAATAAATTATTAGGCCACATCTTTTTCCGAAGTTTTTTTAGGGCTTCTCCAGTGAAATGATTTACTGAAACATATTCTGTCGCAATTTCATCACCGTTGTTAAGACAAGACAAGACAAGAATATATATATATGTTTGAAAAAATGTTCTATAAAAGCTCTAAACAATATAGCAACACTATAAAAGTCTATGCACGACAATATAGACTCACACAATACCCAGAGTCTAAAAGATAACAGCGTCAATGCCCATAAGGTATTGGGTATATTATTTTTTTCTGCTATCTTTTTAAAGTCGAGTTTCGGAAATGCATCGTTATACATATCCGATATATCTTTCAAGATATGGTACAACTCCTCATCTCGATATGTTTTAACTCTTAGCATATAAAATCATTATATTATTATAGAGTTTTTTCACAACTTCAAAACTCTTATATAGTGTCCGAAAATCAGCTCTAACCACACCACAAATCGACAATCCCATTTGGGGCTATAGCGAAACATGTGGTAGGTTCGCTAAACTCACGAGTTTAACGAAAGTTGAGTGGTTGTTCACAAAACGGAAAAGATTTATACTGAAGTTGTGTAGGGAAATTCTGAAAACATTTTAGGAGGTCATTATGGCAGCGAAAAACATTATAGACCTAAGTTATGCTGAACTTATGCAACACTTGGACCAGTTACAAAAGATACCGAAGGATAAGACGTTGATAGACAATGAAAAATTAAAACAATTGGAGAAAGATAACAGACGGATAGGGGTACTCAATATTGATGCTGCCTTCGGTGAAATCCTCGAAGAAATACTCTTTCTACACTTTTCGAAAAGGAACAAGAAAGTTAAAGAGCTTATGAGCACAATTAGCATAGCCAAAAAGGCAGGACTTGCATATGCCTTGGGAATCATCGACGAAGCGGCTCGGAATGATTTTGCTCAGATACATAATATTCGAGGCAGGTTTGCTCACAGCTTCGGTACAAGTTTTACTGACAAAAAAGTGCTTAAGATTGTAAGTCGGTTATCCACAGCCAAAGGTAAAAAGGTCACGGAGAAAAACTCGTTCAAGTGTTTCCAGAACGTCAAAGCTAAATGCATAAAAAGCCTTAACGATGCATATCAGAAAGAAATCTACAGACAGGCAGCAATACAATCGCTCAAGGAACAAGAGGCCAAGAGTGATTAAACGTTTGAGACTCAAATCGACACTCTTAGCCGGGGGCATATATAGGTGAATTCAGGCAAATACCGTATATAAACTAATTATTTTTATAGAAATAACCAAGTAAAAGGTTTTTAGTGTTGTCAAATATTGACTTTTTGTATAAATTATTTTATCATTAATTAACGGGATTCAATAATGAGAGCAAATGATATAATTGATTTATTCCTTAAATATCAAGTCAATATCTTTATTGATACAACCAGCATCATACCAAACCCAAATACGATATCGAAAGTTCTTGAATTATTCAAGGACGATGGACTTATACCAAGCACTATTGTTGAGATAGGACCCAGTGGACAAATACATCGACTTAGAATGAGTACTACAGATAGTAGATGGGGTATAGTATTTTTGTCACGGTATATTAACATTGAACACTTTGGTGAGCCTGAACCCAAAAAAGATGAGATGGACAATTTTTTAAGTAAAGCAAAGAAATATACACAAAAGATATTTCAATATTTAGGCCAAAAAAGTAATCGCCTTGCTTTTATCGTTGATTTGGCCCTCAAAGAAATGACAGAAAAAGAACTTAAAAGATGTTATTCTAAATTCTTTGTTCCTCTGCCCTCATACGAAAGTAATTCTCCCTTTGAGTGGAAAAATCGTTCAATTTCAAAAGAAAAAATTTCATTAGTTGATACAATAGAAACAATGAATGTTATTACTGAAGTCAGACGAGCAAGAGAGCTAATAGCTTCAAAGGGCATTTTTGACAGGGTATTTATTCAGTATGAAATCAACACTAACCCAGAAAATAAAGAAACAAGATTTAGTATCAAACAATTCGATACTTTTATAGATATAGCTAAAGATGAATATAATAAAATCTTCATAGAATTAGAAAGTACATTAAATGCTTAATGATGTAATTAACTCATTATGCAGTTTTTTTTTAGATAAGTTGCCATCTTATTTTATTCAGAAGTTAGTATCAAGCTCTTCTCAATCAAGCTCTTCTCAATCAAGCTCTTCTTCTCAATCAAGCTCTTCTTCTCAATCAAGCTCTTCTTCTCAATGCAGCCCATATATCGTTGAATCAGAGAATATAGATGCATGTACTTCTACGCCCTTTAGTGAAATATATGGTATTCCAACAAAACCAATTTCATTTTGTGAAAAAGTATTATTAGAAGAATATTTATACAATAACCAAACTGTACATACTTTCGGAATTATTCCCCAGAGCTTGTTATTTGATTTTGAAGAATTAAACAAATACAAACAAGTATTTACAGACACACTATTACAATTAATAAATGAAGAAATATTTGAATACGGCATGGAAAATGCTGCTGACCGCTTTGTCCAGAAAAGTCTCCAGGATAATCCGTGGCTTACTAAAGATTACCTCGATTCGATTTTTCTTAAACATTTTGCTAATATTGGAATTGCAACAGGAATTCTAAGAATCATATCACATTTAAATTATACAGATATTTATCCAACAGGGCCAACAATGGCTTTAGCTGCACTTAGTCATGAAGATGCTGAAGTTCAAGAATGTGGTATTAGAGCATTTGAAAATTGGGACGATGTAAATTCATTAGGATATCTTAAACATATTGAATGTAAAGAACAATGGCTTCAAGACTACCTTGAACAGGTTATAAAATATCTTGAGGAATGTTATGCCTCTTTTGATCAGAAAAATTGAAAGGGCTAAATGGAAACCCGATGAAAAGCTCAAAGTCGCAAATGTCCCCAGCGATGCGATTACCGGTTCTCTAAGAACCCAAAATAATACTCTATCTGTATGGCAATTCAACTACGAAGAAGAGGAAAAAATAATAAATGAAGGAGTCTTAGCACTGGTTACCGGACCTCAAGTAAAAGACATAGATAGTTTTGATATTGTCCTATTAGATTATAACGAACTACAAAAAAAAGAATTAGAAATTACCCGAGAAGATGGGAAGACACATGTAGAGGATTTAGTACATGCTCATAGGAATATTTCAAATTTAACCTATACTAAGCTTGGAACAATAGCGGAAATTATCTTAAATGAACTTTACGAAAATAGAGTGAAAAGAGTGGTTAAACCAGAAATAATTGATATTATTATTGGAGCAATTAAGCAAAACCGCATTGATTTCAAAAACCTTTATGAAAAGATTCAAACAATAGTTAAAAAACGATGTATACAACTTCGAGTAGATACAAAATTTTTGAATAAATAAATTCAAATTAATAACCTATCCTTCCCCACCCCCACCCACGTACTACCCACAAAAATAAATTTATCCACAAAACCACTCTGTAAATCCTGTATCTAAATAATAGTGGCTTATGAGCAATGAAACTAACATTTTTATTATTAGGAACTGTCAAACGTTTTTTTCAGGCTTTAATAAGTGACTGTCCTTAGTTTAACATGGGGATTCACCCCATAAGATGGCGGCGAGCGGCCTATCTCACGGGGTGAACTAACCACTAACTATTGTTTGGTTAAAGTAAAGACCTGTGAACCTTCGGATGCATCGAAGCCGGCCGGTCTGACAGTGTCGCCGGGATTATAACTGGCAAACTTAAAAGTGCCATTTTCTATCTTGTAGATAGCCAAGGCGGTCACTCCATTATTTTCTGCTACGCTGCTATCTTTGATAAGAAAATCAATCTGCTTCGGCGTGACTTTTTCGTTTAGTGTAAATGTCCCTTTGTACCATAATTCAGAATTAATTTCTTTTAGGTCGAATTTATTGCCGGAGATGGTCATATTAAAATCGCCCAAATCAGTTGACTGTCCCGACCAGTTTCCCTGGAGCAGTTTCTGGTCCGCCGAAGCGGAATCATCCGAACGGCTACAGCCGTTAATAACCAATCCGGCCGATATTAAAACAATGGTTAGAATACAGAAGTTCTTCATTTGTTTGTCTCCTTTTTGTTTATGTTAACTATGCTTCTAATGATTCTGTATAATATTTAACGTCACTAACGGCAATAAAAATCCGAGTTCGTATGAAAATGTGCAAAAAGCACATTTTCGTATTTCGTATTACTTTTGTCGTTCGAAGCGAAGAAATATTGCAAGATTTTTTACCCCAATGAGATAGGCTGGAGGCCGCCATCTCATGGGGTGAACTCCATAAGATAATTTTTTAGACGACCCTTTATATATCTTTTTCCCCAAGCCGTCTTAAGATATTTTTCTCTTGTTGCCGCATCCTTTCGATTGATACAACCCTCCCAGTAGATTAATTTCATAGGTAGCCGCTTTTTTGTTGACCGAACCCTGCCGCTGTTGTGCTTCTCGAGTCGCTTCTTAACGTTCTTTGTGTATCCTACATAGAACTTATGGTCCTTCTGAGACCTTAGAACATATACATAATGATAAATTCCCATTCTATCTCCATGGGGTTCACCCTGTGAGATAGGCCGCTCGCCGCTGGCGTAGCCTTTGGCGTAGCTGGGAAGGCCACCATCTCATGGGGTTCACCCCGTGAGATAGGCCGAAGGCCGCCATCTCATGGGGTAAATTGTCCGGCCTTTCGCGCCCTTTCGAATTCCAGGGAGTCATGTTTCTGTTTCAACGGTTTTTCGAATTCTATTCTCTCTGCTATCGGATTTATTACTTTTCTCAAGTCCATGTCCCAGATTGGATAACAAAAAAAGTAATTATTATCACTATAAAGGTTATGAACCTACTTAATTGAAAATTGATAATAATCACTATAATGCCTAATATGCTATATAAGATAATGTTGAATATAAGTTTTAAAAAAAGTAAGCATATGCT
>CAZMWN010000007.1:0-5002 GCA_964569935.1 uncultured Pirellulales bacterium | reverse complement strand
TAGTTCGGCGGTAAATTTTCAAATCGCCAATCAAACCATTCCTCTGGATTTTCTTTTCGTGCCGATACATCAAACGGCACCCAGCCGTACTCGTTAAAATAAACTTCAACCCAGGAATGTTTCGGGGTCATCACAAAATTTGTCTTGTAGCCTGCAACTACTCTTGCCGGTATATTCTTGGCCCTGCAAAGAGCGACGAACAGGTCACAGTAGTCAATGCACTTTCCCTTTTTTGTCTGCGCGGTTTTGGCAGCACCGACGCCTTTGGGCCTTGATGCGTCAATAGTGAGATTTCGAATCACATATTTATAGATTTTTTTGACAATCTCAAGTTCGGTCTTGCCATCTATGGTTTGTGACATCTTTTGAATAACGGGAGCATCCTTTTCAATCATCCTTTCATGCAGAAGAAACGGTTTTAGTTCGGCCTGACTCAAAGAAACCTTGTTTTGTTTCTTCATAGCTGTGGTCAGGTCATATCGAAAAGCCATCGCTTCAATACGGATTTTTATTACTGTTTTTTCTTTGGGCACAGTAAGGTCGTATTCGGCGTACCTGTTGCCGTTTTTAATGAAAGTTCGTGACGGCAACGGCTCAAAAGCAATCTTCGTTATCTCCTGCCTGCCTTCGATTGTTTGAGGCAGATTAACGGTAAGTTTGATTTGCTGGTCTGCGGCACCATTTGATTCAGATGAAGATTTCTCTTGAGGGGTAATCTCGTATGATATAACAACTGCAATCTCCGTACTATCGTCAAGCTCCGGGAATTCCAACGTGGATCCGATAGAGGACGCCGCAATAACCAGGAGAAATAAAGATATAAAATACTTTTTCTTCATTTGGTCGATGCCTAAGATTATATTCGTACTCGAGGAACCCGCAAAGAAATTTACGGGCCAAACATTTCCGGCAGTAGGTAGTATTACAATTCGATAACCAGATTTCTCCACCCTTCGGCTTCGCTCAGGGCAAGCTTTTTAACTACCCTCTCTGTAAGTCCCGTAAGTGGCTTGAATATCCTGCAAATCTGCGAAATCCGTGGTTTACCCCGTGAGATGGCGGCCTTCCCAGCTGCGCCAAAGGCTACGTCGGCATCGAGCAGCCTATCTTACGGGGTAAAAAAGCAAAAAAACGATTGCAAAATCGGCATTAAGTGGATAGGGTATGCGTCTTAAAAATCAAAAGGTAAAAAGTAAAAAGGCAAAAAGATTGTATGGAGACTGAAGGATGTCGGAAAAAAGGTTGGCTGTCGTAACCGGAGCAGCAAGAGGGATTGGCAGGGCAATTGTTCTCGAATTGCTCAAACAAGGCCGAATCGTAGCAGGATTGGATATAAATAAAGAGCAGCTTGGCGAGCTTGAGAAGGTAGTGAAAGAGGCCGGTTTTAGCGTTATTACCAAATGCGTGGATATTACCAATACGGGTGAGTTTATCCAGACGCTCGAATCGCTGGCCTCGGAGCACGGCGGAATCGGGATTTTGGTCAATAACGCCGGTATTACCCGCGATAAGCTAATGATGCAGATGAACGAGGAGGATTTCGATAAGGTCATCAGCGTCAATCTGCGTGCCGCTTTTATGGCGACGGCCTTTGCGGTCAGGTCAATGGTGAGGAATAAGTTCGGGCGTATCATAAATTTAAGCTCAGTCGCGGGTATTATGGGACAGGCCGGTTCGAGCAACTATGCGGCGAGCAAGGCCGGGCTTATCGGGATGACCAAATCGGTGGCGAGGGAGGTCGGTAAAAAGAATGTGACTGCAAACTGCATCGCTCCGGGATTTATTATGACCGAAATGACCGAAGTGCTTCCGGATGCGGTTAAAGACGCCGCAAAGCAGATTATTCCGGTGCGGCGGTTCGGCCAGGTTGAAGATGTGGCCCGGGCGGTGGCTTTTCTCGCCGGTGACGATGCAGGATATATCACCGGACAGGTCCTGTGCGTGGATGGCGGAATGGCTATGTAAAAAAAAATAAAAAACAATTGTAGATAAGGGCTTTTACCGGTAATATACCCGCCGAAATAGCAATGTTATCGTCGGACGACTAATTGTAAATAAGCGAAATGAATTCCTGTTTGATTTAGGGAGGAATACAAGTGAGCGCTGAGAGCATAGATGTTCAGGCTATTGAGAAGAAAGTGATCGATATTATCAGTGAGCAGATGGGCGCGGAAAAGTCGGAAATCACGCGTGAAACTTCATTTATTAATGACCTAAATGCGGACTCGCTGGATACCGTTGAGCTTGTGATGGAGTTCGAAGATGAATTCGATATGAGCATCCCGGACGAGGAGGCTGAGAAAATACAAACAGTCGGTGCCGCAGTCGATTACATCATCAACGTTATGAAAACCAAAAGCCAAGACTAAAGAACAAGTTTTGTATGAGTAAACGGCGAGTTGTTATTACAGGCTTGGGTTGCGTCACGGCCTTGGCTGAATCCGCTGATGAGCTTTTCGCTGCGGTCTGCGATGGCAAGAGCGGTATTTCCACGATAGAATCGTTCGATACCAGTGCATATCCCGTCAGGTTCGGAGGGGAGATAAGAAATTTCAACGTAACGAAGTACATTGACCAGCGAGAAAGCAAGCGAATGGATCGCTTTGCACAGCTCGCCGTCGCCGCCTCCGTTCAGGCGGCAAACGACAGCGGGCTCGATTTCTCGAAAGAAGACGTCACCCGCACCGGTGCCATTGTAGGTACAGGCATAGGCGGCATCAAAGAAATCGAAGAGCAGCACCTCCGGCTCCTTGCCAAAGGACCTACCAAGGTCTCCCCCTTCTGCGTTCCTCGGCTGATGGCCAACGCCGCAAGCGGCAATATCGCAATCCAGTTCGGCCTCAAGGGACCTAATTTTTGCGTTCTAAGCGCCTGCGCCTCCGGCAATCACGCCATCGGAGAGGCCTTTTGCAATATCGTCGCCGGACGTAGTGATATTATGATTACCGGCGGTGCCGAAGCCGCCCTCACGCCGATAGGACTGGCCTCGTTTTGTGCCGCAAGGTCGCTTAGCACGCGCAACGACAATCCGCCGGCGGCATCAAGACCTTTCGACAAGGAAAGGGACGGCTTCGTCCTTTCCGAAGGCGCTGGCATCCTGGTCCTGGAAGAAGAATCTCACGCCAAAAAACGCGGCGCCCGCATATACGCCGAACTGCTCGGCTACAGTGCTACCGATGACGGTTATCATATCACCGCCCCCCTTCCGGACGGTAACGGTGCCGCATCGGCGATGAAGCTGGCACTCGAAGATGCTGGTGTAGGAGTCGATAAAATTGACTATATTAACGCGCACGGCACAGGCACTGACCTGAACGACGTGGCCGAAAGCTCCGCCATTCAGCATGTTTTCGGCAAGAGCGCATACAAAATTCCCGTCAGCTCTACAAAAAGCTGCCTCGGCCACCTTTTAGGAGCCAGCGGTGCAGTCGAGCTGATTATCTGCGTCAAAGCCATTAACGAATCGACCATCCCCCCTACTATCAACCTGGAAAACCAGGACGAGCGCTGCAATTTGAAGATGGATTTCGTCCCGCTCAAAGCCCGCCAGGCAAAAGTCAATATCGCAATGAGCAATTCCTTCGGCTTCGGCGGACATAACGCCTGCCTCGTAGTTGGAAAAGTCTAATCCAACAAACTGAGTAACATTCCGTTTGAAAATTAAAAAATTAAAGTGAAAAGTGCAAAATTGTGGAATCCCGACTTTGTCGGGATGGCTGTTTTATGGGTTAATCCAAGCGAAAATCCAATTCCAATTCACTAATCAACTTTATCCCGTGATGGACTTGGCCATGCCTTATGGTAGATGTCTCTGTTTGCTATCTCATGGGATGAATTCACTAATCGTATAAATAACTAATTCACCCACCCACTTTGCTAATTCTGTTCGTTTAATGGCTGTCACTCGCCGCCGGTGTACTCCATAAGTATATATGCATATACTTAAATAGTATGGCTGCAACTGCTAATCTGATTTTCTTCAAGCTTCAAAGCAATCGTCCGATTCAATGATACTATAAATGAAAAGTAGCCCATAAGTATATATGCATATACTTAAATAGTATGGCTGCAACTGCCAATCTGATTTTCTTCAAACTTCAAAGTAATCACCCGATTCAACAATACTATAAATGAGAAAACAGTCCATAAGTATATATGCATATACTTATGGAGTATTGAAGATCTTGTATTTTTTTGTAAGCGATTGCAAAACAGCAAGTATTTGGGCTGTCTTTTTCTTTGAAGCCATCGGAGCTCAGTAGCTATGGGTGCAGAATATTGGCGTTAAGTTTTGAACTTGTCCAAACTCTGCCGTCAAAGATTAACCCTGCAATAAAAAAGCTTTATCATCGCTAAAAACTATCAATGCTATAAAAATGTTCGATTCGCCAGCGTACTCTATAAGCATATATGCATATACTTATGGAGTATTGAAAAATAATCTCTCAAGTTTACAATATGCCTTTAACGGTCATTCAACTTCAGCAAACTATTAAGTGCTCTGCGTACTCTTGTTATGTTCTGTTTGTCAAGAAGGTAATAAACGTGAAATCCCTGCTTTATGAATGTCACTAAACCGGCATTTTTCAGAACTCTCAGGTGCTGAGATGTTGCAGCCTGTGTTATACCTAACTGTGATGTCAACTCGGTAACACAGGGCGACCGTCGTTTAAGAATCTGTATGATACGTACTCTTGCCCCAACCGAAAGAACCTTGAATATCTCCGCTAATTTCTCCGCATCAGTCATAGCATTTCATCTCCTTTCTCCGAGTCAAATCTATGCAATCAAAAAGCTATATCACTGCAAAAACCTATCAATGCCTTAAAAAAATGTCTGGTTCGCTGGTGTGCTCCATAAGTACATATGCATATACTTAAATACTCTTGCGGCAAATGTCAACCTTAAAATAAAAACATCAGGCGTATGATGTAAGGGCGCTTTTCCAATGTTAACTCAAAACAACCGATTGGTGAGACGACGGCGTACTCCATAAGTATAT
>CAZMWN010000006.1:0-28882 GCA_964569935.1 uncultured Pirellulales bacterium | reverse complement strand
TGTCTTTAAATTTAATTATGTTTTAAAAATCAATAAGAAGATTAGAAAAGATATATAGATACCATTTATTACATTATGAAACTTCAAAGCTTGTTAAAGTCACCGAAAGAAAGACCGGAAGATTACTGGATGTTGGCTGTGGAACAGGTGACAGATTAGATATTTTTAGGCGATTAGGTTTTGATGTCCACGGAGTAGAGATATCCCAGTCAGCAGAATACGCAAAAAAGCATCTTGGATTAAATGTAAAACAGGGAGATTTGTTTAAGGCAGATTACCCCGATTCCTTTTTCGATATCATTACACTGCACAATGTATTAGAACATACTCGCAATCCACAAAAAGTTATCAAAGAGTTAAACAGAATATTAAAAAAAGACGGGATTGTTGCAATTCAGGTCCCCAATATAAATTGTATCCAATTTAAATTATTTAACAAAAGGTGGGCAGCGGTAGATGTTCCCAGAGATTTGTATTATTTTAGCATCCCTTTGTTAAAAAAAACCTTAGCTAAAGAAAATCTTACCATTATAAACATAGACCATTTTAATAATTGGTGGCATCCACCAACTTTAGTTATCACACTATTCCCCGATCTTGATCCTCAAAAGGTTTGGGCAAAAGAGAAAGAAAAAGGAAGTCCTGTTTTAAAAAGACTGCTTTGGATATTTTGGACATTGTTCCTAACTCCCTTTGCCATGCTGGAAAGCCTAATAGGTAGGGGTGCAATAGTAACTGTATATACAAAAAGGTTAGGTTAAATGTTAGGAAGTATTTTAAGATTCTTATATTTTAATATCGGATTCAAATTGAGGTATTTATTTTGGAAATACGTTCTTATATCCTCGGGAAATAAAATTGGCAAAAATGTGAAGATCTATGAGGGCGTAAGGATCGTTTGTAATCACTCTGGCGCAATAAGCATAGGTGATAATGTCCGAATATTGCGTAATGTTACTATAAGCACTTCTGAATCAGGAAAAATCTCAATAAAAAATAATACCCACATTGGCGAGAGCACAATAATTCATAGCGACCAGGAAATTACGATAAAAGATAATGTGATCATCGGCCCACAAAACGTAATTGTTGATTTTGACCATATCTATCAATCTGTAGATATCCCCATAGCCAAACAAGGCCATAACGCAAAAAGGATTTTAATTGAGGATGATGTTTGGATTTCCTCGCATTGCAGCATAATTAAGGGAATAGTCATCGGTAAGGGTTCTGTAATAGGCGCAGGTTCAGTTGTAAATAAAGATATACCACCTTATAGCGTGGCCTGTGGTGCGCCTGCAAAAGTTATGAAACAAAGGGGAAAGAGTGTTTAATAAAAAGTTATTTTTACTTATTTTATGTAGTTCTTTATTGGTATTAATAGCTGGTCTTACATCAACACTCTGTTTAGGTGACGAGATAGTGCACTATCGTGTTGCCAAAGCTATCTTTAACTCAGGGGAGCGAGTAGCTTTTGATCCTCTATATGATAGTACAAGCCCTTTGGGCTATTTTTGCAATAGTGGACCTTTTTGGTCTGCATTATTGGCGTTATTTTGGTGGGGAGTCGGCAATGTGTCTTTTCCAGTTGCGCAATTCTATCACACAATTTACTATGCGCTATTAATATTATTCACATATTTATTGGGAAAAGAGCTTTACGGACAAAAGCAAGGATTGTACGCTGCTTTAATTGTTGCAACAATACCAGCCATTGCTGCTTTTAGTATCTTATTTTACCTGGATATTCCCGGTACATGCCTAAGTGTGTTATGCATTTTATTGTTAATTAAAAGAAAATACTTTTGGTCGGGAGTAATCCTGGGATTTACATATCTTGCTAAAAGAAATGCTTTCTTTTTCGCTCCTATTTTAATCTTTTTGATTTTTTATCAAGCCGAAATCAGCATTGGAAAAAAGTTTAAGAATCTTTTCTTATTATATGCTCCAGCCTTTTTACTTGTATTGTACGATCTTATATGGCGTGAAAATAATCTAAAGCCTTCGTTTGTGGTAAATAAAGGAGCAGAGGTGATTTCAACTGGCGGTAATATTGAAACCATAACACATAGACTTTTTGATGTCAGTTGGAGTGTCAAGACCAGTGAATATCTAAACTCTTCTTTAATAAACCCCGTGGACATAATTAAATATTTTGGGATTGTTTTATTAATTGGATTAGCAATATATTTGATATGTAAGAAATACAAAAAAAAAGACTTGGTATTATGGGTGCCGATAGTATTTTACCTTATTTGTTTCTGCATCATATTTCATATCGGTTCTGATATAAGATATCTTCTACCTGTAATTCCTTTACTTGCAATCTTAGCTTCTAAAGCAATAGCAAAATACCTAAATACTAAATGGCTTACAAGTCTGTTTATTTCATTGTGCTTAATACAACTTTGCAGCACAGTTTTATATGTTAGAGCTACAAGACAGCTTCCTAAAGGCATCAAGGAAGGTTTTAAATACCTGCGAAATGAAACAGATGCTGATGCCCTGATTATTTACCCGGAATATGTAATACTTGAAGCTACAAATCGGCGATTTGCCTGGGCAGGCAATCTCAGCGTTGTATTAAAGAATCTTTTTTGGAATAAAGACGAGGACAAAATAAGAAACTTACTTAAATCTAATGATGTTGATTACATCGCCGTAAAAAAATCGCGTATTTATGATGATTCAAAAAGCCAACATTTTGGTGGGTATCCAAAGTCGTTTGTAGAAAGATTACCTGAGTTATGCTTTGTTAAATTAGTATTTGATAATAAATATATGAGTATATGGCAAGTAAGGTAGTTTGAATTATACAAAACACAAAAATAAAAAAGGATTATAGCTCTCAAAGAAAGTTCTGTAGGTTATTCTGAGGCGCGCTGATTTTCATTACATCACCTTTTGATAAACTGGAAAGCTTAATAAGCTGGGCAACGATAACAACAATTTTTGCTATCAAAACCAGCGAATAGCAAATTCGGACATAAAATTTATGAAAAGAATAATTTTGCCGGTAATAATAGCATCTGTCTCATTGATAATATTCGGTCTTTGTTCCAAACCTTTTTTAGGGGATGAAATCTATCACTTCAGGTTCGCAAAAGACGCATATAATTCTAATTCCCGGCCAGTATTCGATTCTCAGTATGGAACATCGGAAATGCCAACCATTCTTTATACATCGCCACCTTTGTGGAATTTATTATTAGCGATATTATGGAAAATAACGGGAGGAATATCTACTTGTGTTGCACAATGTTATCAAGTTATTTTTTATGTGATTATTATTTTTGTCACTTATTTAATCGGAAGAGAACTTTATTCTGAAAAAGAAGCCAAAATTTCCTCTTTGCTTGTAGCTACTGTTCCGATGATATTGAGTTTCAGCATAATACTATATACGGATATTCCTGCTGTAGCTTTGAGCCTGGTAGGGATATTATATACCATAAAAAAGAAATTTCTTCTGGCCGGTCTTTTCTGGGGATTTGCATTGTTAACAAAAAATAACTCTGCATTTTTTATTCCAGCTATTATATTGCTCTTTCTTTTTGTAACAGATGATAAGATTATAACAAAATTAAAAAACACTTTTTTAATATTCTCGCCATTTTGTATCTTGTATTTTATAGACTTCAGGTGGAGATCAAGTGCATTTTCAAATGTTTCTCTCGGAGCTATTCAAGGGATAAGCCCCCTAAAACTGAGTCACGAAACAGGTATTTTTGGAACATGGAAAGCCATAATAAGCAATCTTTGGTTTAACAGAATTAGTCCCAATACTATTCTTCTTAAGGCAAAATCCACCGAATACCTCAGTTCTCACTTACTAAATATAAAGGATATGTCTATGTATTTGGGTATTGTACTTCTAATTTTAGCTATTCTTTATCTTTTAAGAAAGAAGTACGAGAAAAAGGATATGTATCTGGGTGTATTCATAATAAGCTATGTAATCAGCACATTTGTTTTGATTGGATGGAATACGGACATAAGATATTTTATGCCAATAGTACCTCTCTTATGTATATTGTTTTCGAAAAGTATAACAGACATTGACAATACCTGGATAAAAAGGTTATTAATCTGTGCCTGTATTTTTCAATTTATAGTAACGGTTCCTTATGTATCTTATAAAAGGAATATTACTCCACAAATCGAAGATGCCTTTAATTTTATAAAAAACAATATTCCCGTGAATTCCCTGCTGCTTTATCCGGAGCCCAACATTCAAGAATATGCACAAAGAAAAGTGATCTGGAGTAATTTTAAGCCGTCAACATCTCTTAGAAATGTTTTCTGGCCAGAGGATATAAATACAATAAAAGATGCAATCAGCTCAAATAATATAGATTATATTGTTATAAAGAAAACAAGATGTTATAACGATGTCGAGCTTAAGCATATTGGCGGATATCCTAATTCATTTGTAAAAAAACTTCCAAATTACGAGTTTGTAAAATTAATATTCGATAACAAGGAAGTTGCGGTCTGGGAAATAGAAAAACAATATCTTTAGATAGAATGGAGGTAGATGTTGTTTAACACACTGCTTAAGTTTGTTATTAAAATAGGGCATTTCAGCCGCTACTATTTCTGGAAGAGTATTTTATATTTTACCGGAGGTTCGTTAGGCAGAAATGTTACTATACATAGCCATGTAAAATTGGCGTCGAACAAAAACAGGCCTATACACATCGGCGACAATGTCAAAATAATGCAAGGCGTTATAATTAGTACCGCTCAAAAAGGCAAAGTCTATATTGGTAATGATGTCTATATTGGCGAATATTCTGTAATCACCAGCAACAAAGAGGTAATAATCGAAGATAATGTTATGATTGCCCCGCATAACAATATCGTAGATTTTGACCATAAATTTAATGACCTTGGAACCATTACATCTCAAGTTAGTTTCGTTGCCGAAAAAATTACAATTAAAAAAGGCGCGTGGGTAGCTTCAAATTGCTGTATCCTAAAAGGCGTGACTATTGATGAAAAATCAATTATTGGTGCAGGCTCCGTAGTCACCAAAGATGTCCCGGCTGGTAGCGTTGCAGCAGGTAATCCTGCACGTGTAATAAAAAAATCTAAGTAAAATATATTATGAATCTAGAACAACTTTCATTGATAAGCGCAAACGTACAAGAGTTTATTTCGCATAATTCAAACTGCATCTTTTCGTCTATAGATTGGTATAAGGTTTTAGAAGATGGTTTTGATTCAAAGGTATTGCTTTTTGGCTTAAGAAACGGTGGGGATTTACAATTAGTTATACCTGGTATATTACTTGATTTCAAAATAGTTAAGATGTTTTATTCCAATATCCCTTACGGAGGCTTTATAGGCGAAAAAAAATATATTCTTAATTTTTTACCTCTTTTGGAAAAGGAGTTAAGAAGAATAGGCATTTCTATCTTCCGGGTTTGTAAGCAATTTACTGATGGTTACGATAATTTTGACGGATATAAATTGCAATCCGGCTGTCAGCAAATAGTAAATATAGAAGGCTTAAGTGAACAAAGACTTTGGAGTAATTATAAAAAAAGAGTAAGACGCGATATTCGCAGGGCAGAAAAATTGGGAGTCAATATCAAAGAATTGTCTCAAAAAGAAGAAATTGAAATACTCTTCAATCTTTATCTTGAAACAATGAAAAGAAATAATACCTACCCAACATGGACAAGAAAAGCATTTTACTCTATCTATCATAATTTAATTTTAAAACACAAAGCCGAGGTTTTATTTGCTAAATTGAAAGATAAATATATTGCCGGCATAATATTAATTCATTCCAAAGATACTTTATACTACTTTATGAGCAGTTCAGCCGCAGATTACCTCTCTTTTTGCCCGAATGACCTACTGCTACACAGAACGATGACTATAGGTATTCAAAAAAAACAAAAATATGTTGATCTTATGACCTCTAAAGAATCTGACATTAATCTTATTAAATTTAAAGACAAATGGGGCCCCCAAAGATATCCATTCTATATACTCGAGAAAGATCTAAATTATCTTAGAGCTAATATTTGGACGTGTTGTTGGAAAATTGCAAATTCAAAGCCAGGGGCATTTTTAATCAGGGCATTTAAATGCTGAAAAAACGAAAATATATACTTTGTTCCTTACTAATATCTATAGTAATAATAGTGGCGGCATATAATTATTGGTTACCTCTAATAGCAAAATTTTTAATAATAAATGATAAACCTCAGGTTTCAGATGTAATAATTGTGCTAAGCGGGAACGCACAAAATTTAAGAATAGACCATGCAGTCACAACATATAACAATAAATATGCTCCTAAGATATTGCTTTCCGGCGAATTAGCCTTACAAGAAGAGACTGGTATAAACCTTGGGAAAATATATGCTGTTTCTCTGGGAGTGCCGGAGCAAGATATATTACTTGAAGAAGCCTCCCAATCTACTTATGAGAATGCCTTATTCTCCAAAGAGATTATTCAAGAAAAAGGTTACAAATCAGTAATTGTTGTCACCTATCCGACACATACCAGAAGAACAAAGAAAATCTTTAAAGAAATATTTCCGAAAGAAATTACAATTATAGCCTGTTGCAATAAAAACGATTTCGACGTCAGCAACGGGTGGAAAGATAGAAACAGAGCCAGAGAAGTTGCTTACGAATACTTTGCATTTATCTGGCATATCTTATTCGGCACATAAATGAATGGATATGGAAATATGCTAAATAGAGATTCGAAGGTAATGCTTGTAGATCCGCCGTTGGACAAAATTACGGTTTCTAAAAATGAACCAGTTCTTTTACATGCTTTAACTATGTCGATTGCTACTGTTTATCATAATACCCGCCTTAATACACGTGTAATAGAAAAAGGCATCATAGATAAAATTTTTGGGATTAAGGATTGTGATTTAGCACCACATTATTATACGACAGATTTTTCTTCAGATGAGTTGCGAGCACATTCTGTTAGGATTCTACTTAGCCGGGTAAAGACTAAAGGTTTGCTGTTCTTTTTAAATTTCACTTTTCGCAACTTAAGGCAATCCGGCTTAAAAACAGGATTTCGTTACATCTTTAATTGGGCTTCGGTTTTAGCAAGGAAAGCTTAAGGGACAATGCAAAAGAAGGCATTCTTTTTAATTATAATTATTTTTTTAATGGTCCTTTACGTAGGGCTTAATACGGAAGTATCTATAGGCGATGAGAGTTACCATTATCGTTTGGCCAAATGCATTTATCATGTCGGTAAGCGCCCTGTTTTTGATAATGTTTATCAAACAGTACCAAAATTAGGTTTCAATTTTACAAACGCACCTTTTTGGCATATAGGCTTGGCCAATGTTTGGAAACTATTTGGAAAGATATCTTTTTCTGTGGCACAACTTTACCATAGTTTGTTCTTGTTAAGCTTAATGATTTCTTTTTATTATTTCTCAAAAAAACTATACGGAGAAAAAACCGGATTTTTAAGCCTGCTCTTATTGATTTCCTGTCCAGGAATCATAGTCCTTTCTATGGTTTTCTATCTTGAAATTCCTATGATCACGTTTCTTATATTAAGCTTTATGTGCATCAGTTTTAAATATTATTTGTTCGCGGGTATATTCGCCGGGTTAATGATTCTTACGAAAATAAGCGGCCTGTTATTTCTTCCTTGCTTTGCTATAATAATCGCTTTGTCCTCTGTCGGCTTTAAGAAGAAATTGATAAACTTTTCAAAATTCTCGTCCTTGGTAGTTCTCATTAATATTCCGGATATTATTTTCAGAATTAAAAACTTCAATTACCTTTATTATATTCCGCCTAAACTCATGGCTACTACAAAAGAGTTGCCTAATAGTGTTCCATATTATTATTTACCTAATTCCATGTTCCAAAATCCGTTGCTTCTTCTTAAATACACCGGTATCATTTTACCTGTCTTATTGGTTTTGTATTTCATTTTTAAAAAATATGATAAACTCGATCGGCCTATTTGGTTTAGTGTTATTACATACTCGTTTTTTTGTAGTTTCTTATTCAGAAACAATCTGGACGTTCGTTATTTCATGCCAATCTTCCCTTTGTTGATTCTGTTATCAGCAAAAGCATTTAGTGCTTTTCGGAAAAAGTCCATTGTTATTTCATTATATGCTTTGATTTTTATGCAGCTTTTCGCCGCCCTTGGATTTACTTACTATAAAAGAAAAATTCCAGTGGGCATTAAAGAAGGGTTTGCTTTTATAGCCAAAAACATCGACGAGAAAGCGGTGTTTATGTATCCTGAAGAAAACATGATTGACCATACGGGACATCCTGTAGCCTGGGGGAGGATCATTTCATTGCCTATTCTGTTTTGGCAAGCGGATTCCGAAAGTACGCTTAAGATATTAAAGGAATATGAGATTGATTATATTGCGGTAAAAAAATCACGAATTTACGACGACAGCAATATCCATCATACTGGCGGTTATCCACGGTCTTTTGTAAATAAACTTCCCAAGCTGACTTTTTTGAAATTATTGTTCGAAAACAAAGAACTGAGTATCTGGCAAGTAAACAAAACAAGTTAAAATTATGAAGATAGGAATTGTTATTTCAGGCGGCGGTCATTTGGATGAAGCACTGGCAGTAATGGAGGCATTTAAAGGGCACGAGGTTTTTTTGGTTACCTATAGGCTGAACAGCTTGGCTTCATATACTCACCCTGAAATTAAACATATTTATTTTGTAACTGTTAAAGAGTCTAAAGGAATAGGGTTATTTTTTAGCCATTTTTTAAATATCTTTGAATTTTCCTTTATTTTTTTAAAAGAACGTCCTCGGATATTGTTTTCAACCGGTTCCGAGATAACAATTATTCCATTTTATATTGGTAAATTTGTATTTAGAACAAAACTAATATTTTTAGAGACATTTACCCGCGTTCAAAATCCGTCGTTTACTGCAAGGATCGTTTATCCTATAACTAATTTATTTCTCGTTCAGTGGGAGACGCTTTTAGGGAAATTTGGCCCAAAAGCTCAATTCTCGGGAAGGGTTATATAAAATTGTTTACCGATTTTAAAAAAACACCAGGACTGCATTAATTTTTGAGCTTTTTCTTAAAGTGTTCTGATTTGATATTATATAAGGAAGCAGCGATTCTAAAATATTTTTAAGCAGAGTGCCGATTATTAATAAATTAAGAATTCAATAAATAATTCCCATGAAAATTAAATTAGTTACTTTTGAAGATGGAATTGTTAACGTCGGTTTTAGGCGTATTAGTTCGTTGGTTAAGTCCAACTATCCATTGACAAATACGTACATTTACAATGTTGGGGGAACACGTGCTATTCTAAAAAATTTAATTTTTCAACAAAAACACTATGCGGATGGTACACGAACTAATAACGATATTTTAATTAATCCAAAATTTATTGAAGAAATTATCGATGCAGATATCATTGGTTTTTCTGGTATGAGTAAATTTGCAAATCATATTAAAAAAACTATCTCTCTGATTAGGTCAAAGAATAATAAAATATTAATTGTGTGGGGAGGTGTTCATGCAACGGTATTTCCTGAAGATATAATAGAATATGCAGACGCTGTTTGTATTGGAGAAGGAGAAAAGTCTTTTCTTTCATTACTAAAAAAAATACAGACTAAACAAACTATCGATGATTGTAAGGGATTTTGGATTCGAAAATCCAATGACATCAAAAAAAATATCTTGTTTCCTTTAATGAATAATAAAGAACTATCTTTGATGCCTTTTCAAGATTACGGTTTTGATATACGCTATGTTACTAATAATAGTTTAGGTTTTATGTCAAAAGAGATTTATATTTCTCAAGAAGGTTCAAAATATACTTCTATGTGGGTTTTAGGATGTCCATTCCATTGTACATATTGTTCAAATAGTAAATTCATTAAGAATCATCAAGATTACGCGAAACTTAGATATCCACCTCCGGAATTTATAATTAATGATATTACAGAAGTTTTAAAAATACATGACTATGTTAGTTATATAGCCTTAGAAGATGATAATATTTTTATGATCAACTTGAATGATTTAAAACAGTTTGCATTTTTATATAAAGAAAAAATAGGACTACCTCTTTTTATTCCGGGATTATATCCTTCAGCGGTAGATAGAGAGAAATTAGATATTTTAATCGACGCAGGGCTCAAAAAAGTAAGAATGGGTATACAATCGGGTAGCAAAAGAATACTATCTTTTTATAAGCGCAATACTAGCAAAGAGATGATATTAAATGCAAGTAAAATCCTTTCTTCATTCGTACCTAAAATTATACCGCCTTTTTATGACATAATATTAGACAATCCAATTGAGACAGAAGAAGATAAGCTGGAAACTCTTCAATTACTTCGCGAATTAGAAAGACCTTATGTACTTTATATTTTTAGTTTACGGGTGATACCAGGGACAGAACTTGATGAATTCGCACAAAATAATCGACAATTTAATTTTCAGCCTATAGTGTATACATATCAATCATTACTTGATAAACAGATGGCTTTTATGGTTTATTTTATAGCATTATGTAATCCTCCCGACTCCCTCTTTAATCTTTTCTACAAAATTTCTAAAATACCTTATGTTAATAGTTTATTTTTTAATGTATTTAAATTTTTATATCTGATAAAAAAGTTTTATTATGAATTGAAAGTATTTAACTTTCAGCCCCTATCTTTTATTTCTCCTCGATTGCCAATAGTTTTATACAAAACTCGTAAGCGATTCAAGCGTATGCATAATAACAATAAATTTCATTAATGCAGCTAAATAATCCGGGTAACAATAATAAAATATCGTTTTTTATGAAAAACTCTAGTTTCTTTATATCTTAATTTATTTATGAAAAAGTCATTTATTCATAGGCATTAGTTCGTAAGATTTTGTGACTGGATAGGTTATTTAATTGCAAAATTATATTAAATAAATTCTGGTTAGATTTAATTGTCGACTATTCTCCCAGAGAGGTAATCGTATAAACAACTTGCATTACTTTAATAATGTTAGACAGTACGGCTAATTATGGAAAATAAAAATTTAAAGAATATGATTTTTGTAACTATCGGTAGCGCGCTCCAAGATTTCTCTAGGCTAATAAAGAGAATAGATGAAATTGCACCTATATTACAAGAGGAAGTAGTTGTGCAATTGGGTTTTACAAAATATAGACCAAAAAATGCTAAATGGTTTAAGTTTGCACCGTATAACCAAGCGCGCGAATATTTTAAAGAAGCAAAGATCATTATCGGACATGCTTCGGCAGGGCCAATAATGCATGCACGTGAATTTCACAAACCCTTAATTATCGTGCCGCGCAATGGCAGTCTTAATGAACACGTCGATAACCATCAAATGGAGACCGCGAACGTAGTAGAGAACAGTTCAGAAACGATTGAAGTCGTCTATGATGTCAAAGATTTGGAAAAAGCAATAGAAAGGGCTTTTCAGAAAATTGAACAAAAATTAAATTATGGGCCGCCGGCTTCTCTTGAAGGGTTAATCGCGTGCATAAGTGACTTTGTTAACAGAGTAAGCCAAAATAAGGGCATGTAATAAGTTTTTTAGAAATTGTTCGAGGATGTGGTCGCAATTCAGGATTTCTAATGAAATTTGCTGAAGATGTAGAAGAGTTGATAATATGAAGAAAATACATCGTTTTCAAAAATTAATAAAAAAGATTTTATATAAATTTCGGCTCTTAAATCTGATTTCTAAAATCCGAAATAAAACCTTTTCTTTACTTAAAAACGGATATAGACCGAAAGAATTCTGGAATAACTGGAGTGATACTTACTTTCATCAACCTTATAGAAAGGATGTAGACCAATCTCATTTTTGGTTATTGGAAATTATAAATGGATTCAAACCAAAGAGTATCTTGGAAGTAGGATGTGGATTTGGTAAAAATTTGGATTTCCTCAATAAGAATACATCTTATTCAGCTCAACTTTTTGGGCTCGATATAAGTGAATCGATGCTGAAAAAAGCAAAATATTATGCAAGTAATGACACTACCTTGACATGTGGTGATATTACAAATATGCCTTTTTATGATAATAGTTTCGATTTAGTTTTTACTCACGGAACCCTAATGCATGTTTCGAGTAATGATTTAACAAAAGCAATTTTAGAACTCAAAAGAATCGCCAAAAAAGATTTAATTATTATGGAAGAAATTCTCTGGTATAATGCCGAGCAGAAGAAAAAAAATACTCCATTAAATGAGTATACCTTTATACATAATTATGAAGAAATAATTCCGAATTTAGGACTTAAAATAAAAGAGATAAGAAAACATGAAGATTTTATTGATCTAATATGCCTGCACTGTCAAAAAATGAAATAAGATGAATCAGAAACCTACAATACATAATGATGTCCTGTTATTGGTTCCTCCAGGTATCAATTACAATACTCCGCCTTTAGGTCTTTTGTACCTGGCGGGAATGTTGGAAAAAAACAACATCTCGGTAAAGATTTTAGATGCCGCATTGAACAATTTAAGCCTTGAACAAACCTTTTCAACAATTCAAGAAATCTCACCCAAGATTGTCGGAATAACGGTTTGCACACCCGATTATTCCATAATTGATAAATTTACTTACCTTTTAAAAAGAAATATTCCACAACTAACTATAGTTTTAGGTGGACCTCATCCGAGTTTAGACCCTGAAGGAGTATTAAGTTCTGAACATATAGACTTCGCAGTAAGGGGAGAGGGAGAATATACATTTAGTGAATTATGCACATCGATATTGAATGGGGAATTGTCAAAACTTTCTTCGATTCAGGGAATTTCCTATCGGCTTAATTCCAAGATAATTAATAATCCTGACAGAGCTTTAATCAAGAATCTGGATGAATTACCTTTCCCCGCCAGACACCTCATTCCACTGATGAAATATAGAAATTATGGAAGAGTTTACAAACGCAAGCCTGTAGGAGTAATGATTACTTCACGTGGCTGTCCGCTTCAGTGTATTTTCTGTGCGCATGAAATTTTTGGTAAACGATACCGTTTTATGAGCGCCGGGAGAATGGTTGAAGAAATTAAGCTTCTACAAAAATACTACGGTGTCAAAGAGATATTGTTTAGAGAAGACAACTTCACTGCCAATCGAAAAAGAGCTTTTGAGTTCTGTGAAATCATCTTAAAAGAAAAGATTGATATTTCCTGGATGTGCTTAGCCGATGCAAACAGTATTACCGAAGAATTAGCAAAGAAAATGAAAGAGGCGGGTTGCTGGCATGTCGGAGTAGGAGTTGAATCCGGCAATCAGGAAATTCAGAAGGTACTTAAAAAAAATCTTAATTTGGAACATGTAAAAGAGGTGTTTAATTTTCTTCACAGATCAAACTTGAAGACGTTGGCCTTTTTCATGATAGGGAATTTTTCAGATACCCCAGAAACCGTCAAGCAAACTATAAAGTATGCCAAACAGCTCAATACTGATTTTGCCATATTTACTATTACCGCCCCGTTTCCAAAAACTGAGCTCTTCGAGATGGCAGTGCGGGACCATTTGATCACTAATTTTAGCCTGGACCAATTGACCAATAATCCTTCGGTATTTAAACAAAAGGCACCTATCTTAAGGACTGAATCTCTTACCTCTCGACAATTAAGAAATTATCAGTTACGGGCAATTTTAGAGTTTTATCTTAGACCAAAGCAACTTATTAGAATTTTAAGTAGCAAAAGCCTGGCAAGGGCTTTTTTAAATATCCAGCCTGCCAGTTATTTGCCAAATGCTAAAATTATCTCAGAAATCGAGCAAAATTATATCAATGAGACGAAGCAGTAAAAAGATAACCACCGATTATAATTTTCACAATATTTTAAAGTTACGCATTATTCGTCAAAAAAAAAGCGTTTTTGATGCATATCTTAACAAGATATGTTCTCATTATGAAGTACGCCGGATTGACAACCCTGACCTCTGCATTTTTATAGGAAACTTTTCCCCAAATCTGTCAGATTGTTATATTGTCGATAGCCGTTATTATATTAAGAATAATTATATCTTTTATGAAAATAAATATAAATTTGCACGATGGAAGGTTGAAATAGACGGCCTTGAATCCCCCCGGACTAATGTTCGTATAAAAAGTAATGCTTTTGGGAGAATAGTTTTCCCCGGAGACACATTATATACATTAATACGCTATAAATTGGCTCGGAAAGGATATTCACTGATTCATGGCTCAGGAGTCGGATTAAATAATAAGGGCTATATTTTTTCTGCACGGGGGGGCACCGGCAAAACTATAACTGCTATTAATTTAGTTAAGAAGGGATTTGATTACTATTCTGATGATTCAGTGATTTTAGGCGAAAATGCTTTCTTCAGTTTTATCACGCCATTTAATTTGCGCTTTAATTATGATGTAGAAGGACTTCTCGGTATTCATTTCTCTCCTTCTATAAGATTAGATATAGCCTGGAAAAGAATATTATATTATCTTACATTTAAGAAGATTTCTCTCTTCGCAAATTTGAATCCCGAGGATGTGTTTAAAAATTCTATTAAAGACAAAACAGAGATTTCAAAGATTTTCGCTTTAACCCAGGGACCTAAATTTGATATAAGGAAAAATCTTAGCAGAGAAATTATAGCAAAAAAGTTATTTCTGAACATCTGGTTTGAATCACCGGAGTTGATTGCGTTACTGTTTGCTTATAATTTTATTTTCCCCCAAAGTCAACTGACCAATTTCTGGGAAAATGTCTATAATTCAATTTTAAAAAATATTGAAAAAGCTGGTTACTATGAGGTTATCCTTCCGCGGGTTTATTCTCAGGAAATATTCGAAAAATTTTTTAGAGAGTGTTTTACTTCATGAACATTGTTTACAACATTCATAACATATTAAAGATTAAGATTGAAAATATTTCCTGGCATTTAATTAAAGATCTGAATCTTCGCTACCATTATTTTACGGACTCAACCACTAACGATATAGATATAGTAATAACAATTGGTTCATTCAAACCGGACTTAACAAATTGCTTCTGCCTTGACCGAAAATTTTATATTAAAAAAAATTATATCTATCTGAAAGACTCAGATAAGAATCTAAGATGGGAGGCAGAGATATGCGACATTGAAAAAGATTTAGTGAGAATCAATTTCAACTATCATCTTAGGAATTACCTCATTTTTCCCTGGTGTTTTTTCCCAGACCTGGTTATGGAACTTTATGTATTACAACCCATTATCGAATGGAAACTATCCTTAAAAGGCTTTCTCTTAATTCATGCCGGAGCAGTTTGTAAAAATAATGAAGCTATGTTGCTGGTAGGCAGAGGAGGCTCAAGAAAAACGCAACTGGTTATTAATTTGCTTCAAAAAGGACTGCATCTTATCAGTGACGATATGGTGATTTTGAAAGATATGCAAATTCTAAGCCTTCCTTTGAGTCCGGGAGTATTTACCTTTAGTTATAAATACCTCAAGAAAGAGGACCTTAACTTATTAAATCAGATCAGATTGTTTAGTTTTCTATTAAAGAAAGACATAAAAACGCCACCAATCATAGATTCAGCAAGACTGGAGCGGGCATTTATTCTTTTTCCAAAACAAAATGTAAGCCCAAAAGTGCAGGATTTCGGGCACGAAAATTTCATACATTGCTTGATGTTAAACCAAAAAATGGAAAAGACCTCCTATGTCTCTTATAAATATATCATTGGAAGTTTCTTAAAGGCTTACGAATATGTGTTTCCTGAAATCAATTTTAATGCTCCCGGAAACCAGTTAAGACAAAAACTTCTTGACAACCTAAAAATGAATAAAATATTACCCAAAGCTGTCGAATTTTCACAAGCTCAAAGTATTAGTGATTTGATATGTCAATAGATTTAAAACTTACCGGCAAAGCAAGATTATTTTCAAATTGGATGGATGAAGGAGTTGATTCCTTATTAGATGTTGGCTGCGCCTCTTCGTTTATGCTCAATCTATTGGGTAAAAAATCCAGGAAAAGTATCGGTCTGGATTTTGATACAGAGAAACTTTGTGAAGCAAAATCAAATTTCAGTCACAATCAATACGTGTGTGGTTCCGGAGAGCAATTGCCTTTTAAAGATAAAACAATGGATGTTATTACTTTTTTTGAGACCTTAGAGCATGTCGAAAATGAAGGGAGATTTCTAAAAGAAATTCACAGAGTACTTAAAGCTGACGGTGTTATCATGCTGTCTGTTCCCAACAAAGGTGCTGTCGAATTTCTGGACATTGATAATATAGTATTCACTCCAATTTTGCGGATTCTAAAACGAATAGGATTGTGTAAGAATGTCAGCAATTATTACTTGAGACATCATCGTCATTATTCCGTGGAGAATCTTGAAAATTTATTCGATTCTCTCTTTAAAATTGAGAAGGTTTATTATGGAGGTCTAATCGCGAATCAATTAGCTTTTTTGGTTTATAAATCGTTTTATCTTATATTGTTATTGCTCAGGTTCGATAGGAATTGTAAGCTGTTCCGAATATTGCATTGTTGGATGGACAAGGTATCTTCCTGGGATTTCGATCACAGTTACGGCCGATTCTCGGACAAATTAAGTGTTTACGCTCGAAAGGTCAACTAAATAAAATATGAAAGTTTTACTTATCAATCCCCCCTTTACTCAGTACGGCAGTGAAGTGCAAATTCAGGCTGATGAACCTTTAGGGCTTATGTATTTAGCTGCTTATCTAAGGCAGAAAGATATACAAGTTGAAATTTTTGATGCATTCCTGGGCAAAAAAAGTGTCCCTATCGAGAATAATTTTTACAAAAGTGGATTAAGTGACAAAGAAATTAAAGATAAAATAACTGAGTATAAGCCAGATGTCATAGGTATAGCCACCATGTTTACTATGCATTCCAAGGGAGTTCATGACGTAGCCAGAATTGCAAAGGATGTTTCAAAAGATATTATAGTTATTTGTGGAGGAAGCCATGCTTCTGCGTTGCCCGACATTGTCCTTCAGGATAAGAACGTCGACATTGTTGTCATTGGAGAAGGAGAAGATACCTTGTTTGAGACTATACAATGTATAAGAAACCATAAACAAATCTCTAATGTATTAGGAACGGCAATAAGGAAGGATGGAAAGATAAAGATTAATCCTATTAGGCCTCATATTGAGGATATTGATACGCTCCCTTCTCCTGCCAGAGATTTGGCAGATATGAATGTATATTTACAAGATAAATACAGAAACGATTTCTCGATGAGTCCGCCTCGAGCAAATATGGTTACTTCCAGAGGTTGTCCATGTAAATGCCCATACTGCGCAGTACACAGTATCTGGCGACATACCTGGAGGGGTACGAGCGCTAAAAAAATTGTTGATGAAATAGAATATTTGGTTAATATTTATCGTGTCAAAGAAATCGCTTTCCAAGATGATAATCTGACGTTGAATAAAAAAAGAATGAATGAGTTGTGCGATGAAATTTTAAAAAGAGAAATAAATATAAAATGGTGCACACCTAATGGTGTGGCAATTTGGACCCTGGACGAAGAGCTTATCAGGAAAATGAAAGGGAGTGGATGTTATAAGCTAACTTTCGGTATTGAAACTGGGTCGTTGAAAACTCAAAAATTCATAAATAAGACCTATATTGATTTGGAAAAGGCAAAAGAGATAATCAAATACTGCAATAAGGTTGGAATGTGGACCCATTCAGCTTTCATCATAGGTTTTCCATATGAAACATACGAGGATATCAAGGCAACTATAGATTATGCAATTGACTCAGATTTAGACTTCGCAAGTTTCTTTATTGCCACTCCTTTTCCGGGCACAGAACTTTATGATATATACCAGAAGGAAGGACTTTTAAATTTAGACCTTAAAAACCCAAGAGAGATAAAATGGACCGGGTGCCAGCAGGAACCAATGTGCGATTCTAAATATTTTAAGAGAGAAGAATTAGATACGTTTCTTAAAGATGCGCATAGTAAATTTTATAGCTCGCGTATAAGAAAATTTACAAATCCAATGAGACTTTTAAGGAAATTCTCAGGTATAGCAGAGATTAAGTACTTTTTGAAACTTGTAAAGATGTACAGAAGCACAGTAGGAAGCTTAACTAACTAAAAGCCGGACAGGGAATCACGAATATGGTTGTGGGATAAATTAATCCAACATTACTACCACTATGGTATAGGATAATGGCAAGATATGTCTTAATTTTATAAGTGAAAGTATATAGAAAAATGGATATAAATGAGGAAATGCTGGACATTTTGGCCTGCCCGGCCTGCAAAGCAGAAGTAAAGCTGGAAGAACAGAAAATAGTCTGCACCGAATGTGGACGCAAATATCCTATCCGCGATGGGCTACCAATTATGTTGATTGATGAGGCAGAGCAGTAAATCTAAATTGATTACTTTCTGTTTTCTGCTCTTTTCCATTTAGGGATACTAAGTTCTTTTATTCAGAGGAGTAAACCACACTAACTTATGCAAGATACAAAATCAAATAAGGAACACTTTAAAGAATCAAAAGATTTGTTCGATGCGCGTTTTTCTCAACATAAGACATTAGTTATCATACCTGCTTATAATGAGGAACATACTGTTGGGCAGGTTATTGAGAAGACTAAGCAAAGCTTACCGTTTGCCGACATATTAGTCGTTAACGACGGCTCCTCTGATTCTACTTCGGCGATTTCCAAACAACAAGGAGCAAAAGTGTTGGATTTTCCCTATAATATGGGGATCGGGGCAGCCATGCAGACGGGATATAAATTTGCGTATAAAATGGGATATGATATAGCTGTCCAATGTGATGCTGACGGCCAACATCGCCCTGCACAGATTAAGAAACTTATTGATACCCTGATAAATGATAAGGTTGATGTGGTTCTTGGATCCAGATATCTCGAAACCAGAAGATTCAAGTCGTCCATCTCTCGAAGGCTGGGAATGTTGATATTTTCCAAGATCCTATCTTTCGCTGTTGGGCAAAAGCTTACAGATACAACCTCTGGTTTTAGAGCTGTAAACAGAGACGTTATAAAAACATTATCAATGTACTATCCCAGCGATTATCCGGAGCCTGAGGCGTTAGTACTTCTACATAGGGAAGGCTTTGCAATAAAAGAAATATCGATAAATATGAATTCACGCAGAGGAGGGAATTCATCTATTACTCCATCGAAGTCAATTTATTATATGGTTAAAGTTATGCTTGCGATATTTATCGATTTGTGTAAAAAGCCCAGCTATAAAAAGACAACTGCTTAGGGAGGTTAATGGCAATGTTAAAGATACAAATAATAACTGGTTCGGTGAGTATTTTACTGCTGGTGATTGTCTTTGAACTCATTAGAAGGAGAAGGCTTGAGGAAGAATACTCACTTTTATGGCTTTTAAGTGGAGTAGTTATTCTTATATTTAGTATTTTTCCAAAGTTGTTGGATGTTATTTCAAAGATGATGGGAACGTATTATTTGACTACTCTGTTTGTCGTCTCTTTTTTGTTTTTGTTGCTGATAGTTTTACATTTTTCGACCGTTATTTCACAACTTTCAAAAAAGAATAAGGAACTGACACAGGAATTAAGCATTTTGGACTTCAAATTTCGGGAGTTGGATAAACAATTCCATGAAACAGCTGGCAAAAAACCGTGAGATTGTTCGGTAAAAAGAATGAGTTATTAATTTTATTCTTAGCAGGCTTCGCTCTGAGGTTGTTTTTAGTCCTGACTGCACGCGGCATCGCCACTGATGGCTGTAGTTATATCTGGCTGGCTGAGGACATAGCAAAGGGAGACTTTCAGAGTGGAATTAATGCTTTTCTACCTCCTTTATTCCCAATTCTCAGTGCAGGAGTCTCATTTATTTTCAGGAATCTTGAGCTATCGGCAAGGCTGGTTTCTTGCCTTGCCGGCTCATTAACCATATTTCCTTTATTTTTCCTGGTTAAAGATATTTTTAATAAAAAGGTAGCTGTCGTAACAGTCATTTTTTTTATTATCCACCCATATCTTCTCCGGGCATCAGCAGAAGTGCTAACGGAGGCAACCTATTTTTTTCTTACAACTTCTCTTGCCTGGACTCTCTGGCGGGCTATTAAAAGCAGAAGAGCCGTATGGTTTTTGTTGGTTGGGCTTTTAGCATTTTTAACTTTCCTGGCAAGACCTGAAGGAATCGCAATTATTTTCCTGGTGCTGGGATGGATCTGGTTTCCAAATCTTTCTAAGATTAAGAATGAATTTAGATGGAAATTGGCTGCAAGCTTTTTTTGTGTGATTATATATATTCTAATCCTATTTCCTTTCTATCTTCATCTCCGGAAAGAGACCGGAAGCTGGAAACCAACCATACGTCATGTCACATTTTTAGACGATAAAAGGGTTGATGAAAGTTGGCCTGACATGATAGTACGGACTATAAAATGGAAAATTAGCCCCAATGTCCCTGACTTGTTCCATGCCGTTCCCAAAGCCTATTATCCGGCATTTTTAGTTCCGCTTTATTTCGGATTAATAAAACGGAAGACTTTCAAAGGCTTCAGAGCCGGAGAAGGATATATTTTGTCCTTCATTGTGTTTAGAATATCCATCATCACAACCTTTGCAGGAGTAACCGACAGATATTTCTATGCCTTTATTCCAATGGCTTTATGCTGGGCGGGTGTTGGATTTTGGGAAATTAACGACCGCCTTTTGCTGAAATCCAAAACAAGTGCATATAGAATTGGTGGAGAGAAAATAAGCCCAATTTCTATAATGATTATGCTCGCTATTGGTGCATTATGCCTACCAAAAGGGCTAAAGCCGATTAGAACCAACCGAGCAATTCAAAAAACAGTCGGTTACTGGCTTAGAGAAAATGCAGGGAAAAAGGAATTTACAATAGCTGCTAAAAAACCTCAAGAGGCATTTTATGCAGGTGCGAAATTTTATAATTTGAACAAGAGTAGCTACGAGGAGATTATTAACCAACTAAAAGAAGCAGGTGTGGATTTTTTAATTGTTGACAAAGATATTGATTATATTTGTCCGGAATTCAAGGATAAACTCAAAGAAAGTGACCTGGAAGTGTTCTCTACGGCATTCGAGAACAGCGATAGAAAGATTATTATTTATAAAGTAATAAAATGAACAGGATTGTGAATTCAGAAAAGGTGGTGATATACTGGCTAAATCATGGCGACAAAAAATAACTTTAACCTTACTGGCTTTTTACTGGCCTACACTTTTCATTCTCGCGCATGTACCTATCCCACAGTTAGTTCGCAAAGCCGGCGTTTCTGATAAATTCCTTCACTTTCTTGCGTACCTTATTTTGACTTTTCTGCTCTGGTTTACAATCAAATCCGATGAAAAAGTGAACTGGCGCCGAGCCACCGTATGGTGCATACTCTTTATAGTGACCGGATATGGAGCCGTTGACGAAGTAGTTCAGGGCTACATAGGACGAATATGTGATGTAAGGGATATTATAGCGAATTTGGCAGGCATTCTCACAGGATTATTCATTTTTTCGTTCTTTGCTTTCTGGCCTTCCGCGCTTTTTGTATCAGGCCTAACTATCTTTGGCATAACAAATATTGCACGTGCAAACTTAGCTGAACTGTTTCCCATTACAAACATATTTTTTCATCTATTTGCTTATGCAATTTTCACTGCACTATGGATTCAAAATATGCATCTTTTTATACACAGAAAAGTATCTGACACGAAATGGCTTATACGGGCATTAGCAGTACCGACGGGTTTCCTTCTAATTGTGAAGACAGTTACGGCAATGCTCGGTAGAGATTTCACAGCCTCAGATATAATCGCTTCTCTGGGAGCAATTATAACTGCTGTTGCTGTAATTTATATAAGGGCTTTATTTCATAAAACGTCAGACTTCAACAACAAAAGCCATTAGACAGTATTATATGAAAACACTCGGCATTTTATTTTTGCGAACGTTCAGATTTTTTAAAAGGTCTGTATAGCGGGTCCCCTATAAGAAGCAACTGCCACGAATTAAATGACTTTGTGCGGTAGAAAGCCTCAACAAGACATTTGCCGTCGTATAGCTCTTTAAAAAAAGCCTTCGGTTTAGGGAAAGATTGGAGGTAAGGCTCCGTCACCGGTCCTAATGTCGCAGTGATACCATCTTCGAGCATCGCCGGACACCAATTACTGCTGTTGGGATCGCGAAGCCCGGCGGCTTCAAAGCTCGCTATATGATATCCGACTGCACCATCCACAAAATCGAAGGCGTCGATATATTTCTTTAGACTATACCAGCCACAATAAATAGCAGTTTGAGGGCAGGAACCGGGAGCAAAAAGATTTGATGTTCGCTCTGCTTTTACCGGCATTTCTGTACGCAATCCTGTAAGAACCACTAAATCCCGCAGAGACTGATCATAAATGCCATACTGATTATCTTTATAAATACCTCTTGAATCAAAATAAGCAGTGCCGTGGAGACCGGTTTGTTCTGCAGATATTGCTTTATCCACAAGTGACATTATTATATCTTCGCCCGGTCCGTCAAGCCGGCTGACCATTAGCGTTCTAAAACCTATAGGTAAAAAATCTCCCTCAAGCCCTTGAATGTCTGAGGTATCCTGTAATCTGTTTCTCTGCCATCTGTATAACTCATAATTACCGAACATTACCATCGATAATTCACTGTCCACCGAGGCGCTTGTTTCTTTACCCATGATAAGGTCGATTCTCAATTGAAGTTCCGCCAGCTTAGTTTCGATTCTCTTTTTATCGACGGCAGCTTGTTTATTGTCGTCAGTGCCATCCTGCTCTAACTGCTCAACCAGGCCTTCTCCCCGCTCAACAAGCTCTCTCAAGTGTTTTAGTTCACTGTCCCGACCCTGCAACTGACCTCTTCCTTCTACGATGATTGGCACCCCATACGTTGTTAGCAAACATTTGATTCTTTTGGCAAACTCTCCGCCTGTCAATCTGGCACGAAGTGGCTCAGCAAGATTTTTGTCGTAATCATTCCTGCTAATGACTGTTCTAAGTGATGTCCCGAGTGGCCAGGCAACAAAATTTTCAAGCGGCACTCCCCGCTTCATGCAATATTGCCGGGCAATCCGTTCAGACGCAGCAATTTCACTGTTTGCAATGACAAAAACTTCATTAGGCTCCAACGCAAAGCACGCTTGGCAATGTGCAAAAACTAACAGAATAATCACCCTCATCCTGATCGGCATTAGAATTACTTCCTTAATTGTCTTTCTATAGTCAGAATAGTATACAAATCACCCATACATGGAATGAAAAATTATTGCGGCCCATGGGTCCTATACGGCAAATCAACCGGATAATCTTCTATCATTTCAGCATAATCATCGAGCCAACAAGCGTTCGGATTACTCAAAAGAGCAAGAAAGCGCCCGCTTTCCAGGTCATTAGCAGCTCTGTGATATTTGAAATAGACAAAATCTTCGGTCTTGCCTACGACTTCTATCTTGCCCGTTGAGTGCGACATTACAAATCGAACACGCTTTGCCAAACCGGAAATAAGTGATTTTGCCTGCTCGATAATGTCATACCCTTGTTCAATCGGCACTGTATAAGCTTTATTACCCAGTGCCGGGCGACACTGAAAAATATAATACGGAACCGCACCTATAAAAGATAATTTCGCAAGCAACTCAGCTAAAACTTCCGGATCGCTGTTGACACCTTTTACAAGCGGCATTTGATTGGCAATAATGGCACCGGCTCTTTGAAGCATATTCACTGCCTTAACCGCCAAATCCGTCAATTCCCGCGGATGGATAAAGTGAGTCATCACATATATTTTTTTCTGCTCGCCACTGTATTTTTCGATCATCTTCAACAAATCCGGCTCTTCAACAATACGATACGGATTGAACGCCGGCACTTTTGTCCCGATACGAATGATCCGTACATGTTCAATTGCAGTTAGCTCCCGAACAATATCCTCAAGTTTCGGTGGACTCAAGGCCAGTGGGTCCCCTCCGGTGAGCAGCACATTAGTAATCTCGGGATGTTGCTTGATATATTCCAGCGCCGACTGCATATCCTGGAGATACTCGTTCTGAGAATTTATAAAAAGACGTTTTCGGAAGCAGTAGCGACATATGCCCTCACAAATATTACTTACAAGTAGCAGCACGGTGGAACTATATTTGTGCTCGAGTCCCGGTATTACGCAATACGTCTTTTCGTCCGAAGGATCAAGCCGACCCCATTCATCAAGTTCGTGTATGTCAGGGATAATAATCTTGCGTATCGGATCATCAGGATCGTCCCAGTCAATGAGCGATAAATAATAGTCATTACATCGAAAATCAAACTTATCCGTAACCGGTTTCAATTCGGCTTTTTCGGTTTCGCTCAAATATTCCAACTGATCTATATGAGTAAGATATTTCATTCCTATCTCGCATTTTTATTTGTTTAGGCATTCCCTCGGGGACACCTTACGGTGGGGCAACTCGTCAAGGTTTGGCTCCGCGGGTATCTTCACTCTGTGAGTATCTCTTTTCGTAGATGCCCTTTCGCCCTAACACCCGTACAACCGTCGCTATTATAATCTTTATATCGGTTAAAAAACCGACCGTTTCCACATATTGAACGTCAAGTTCCAATTTTTCTTCCTGAGTCAATCCCCCTCTGCCTCGTATCTGTGCCAGACCAGTGAGGCCGGGCCTTACAAGCAACCTTTTGTTCTGTCGCTCATTCCATTCTTTTATCTGAGAAAGATACAAAGGTCGAGGTCCGATAAGACTCATATCACCCCGCAGAATGTTATACAATTGTGGCAGCTCATCGAGTGAGTATTCCCTCAGAAACCTCCCAAGCTTCGTCAGCCGAATATCTTGCCCTGACTTAGGACTTGGCCCAAATGGGTCAACATCCAGCTTCATCGTTCGGAACTTATAAAAAACAAACGGCTTGCCAGCCCTGCCCGCTCTTTGCTGCTTGAAAATAGCCTGTCCACTGCTGCTGAGCTTGATTATGATTCCTATCACAACCAAAAATGGAGACAGAATTATCAATGCCAACAAAGCAACAATAATATCACTTCCGCGTTTGCATATATTGAAAAGCTTCATAGCCTTAAGTTTAACTAATAAAAGCCTTTGTGTCAATTAAACAGTCAAAACTGAAAGAAAGCAGAAAATGCTGTTTAGCTTCAAATTGGTATGCTGGCAAAGACAAGGAACGCCGTGTCCTAAAAGATGATTACAAGTTACAACTACCTCGCAGCCTCGTATTATAAAACAAACAGAGGAATTGCCGTTTCTATATGTTAGCAAAAAGCATTTTTAATGCCAACCAACTCTATTCTGCCTTGATATTATAAACCAACAAAACATCTCTATGGCGCAGGTAGAGTTTACCATCGGAGATGACAGGATGCGCCCATGCCTCGCCGTTGGCGCCCTTTCGCTTCGGAGGTTTAAAAATACCTTTAAGGGTATATTTCTGAGGATTCGCCTCAATTAGAGCCAACACGTTATCCTGATAACGGAAGTACAAATGACCGTCGGCATAAAGCACCGCTGCCGAACCACCACCGGGCTGATCAGCGTGCCACATTACCTTGCCGGTCTGCATATCGAGGCAGCTGGGTTCACCCTTATTGTGATTATGCCCGCCGTAGATGTAGTCTCCGACCTTCACAAATCCCCCATGATGATTCTGAAATTTGTCCTTGTCGAGCCAATAGACTTCCTCAGTCTTCACACCGTCACCGTCTGGGACAAGTTTGAGCAACGCCGATCCGGTTTGATAGGCCGTCGAAGTAAAAACATAATCACCGTCAACTACCGGCGTAGGGATGTTCGCCACACGATTTGCAATACGATTGTACCCCCACAGGAACTTACCATCAGCAGCGGAGACGCCGATGAGTCCCTCATTTGTTAGTTGGACGTACTGCTTCACACCGGCCCCATGACTTATGACAATTGAGGAATATCCCGCCTCTTCCTTACCCTTGGGGCCAATATCAGGCATCGAACATTTCCAAATCAATTCTCCCGTCTTTTTATCAAGCGCCACCATAACAGCCTCCTGACCGCCGGGTGTGCATACAAGTTTATCACCATCAACAAGTGGCGACTCGCTGAATTTCCACCTGGGATTTGTCCCTCCACCTAAGTCTTTTTGGAAATTCTTACTCCAAAGAATACTCCCGGTGACAGCATTAACACATACGAGGTTTCCCGAAGTCCCAATGGCAAAGATAAGATTACCATCAACTGTCGGTGTACAGCGCGGACCATCATCATGCGAAGGGCCTACTTTGGCGGTCCATAATGGCTTGTGTGTACTCAAATCAACGGCAATGACACACTGTGCTTTTTCGGAATCAACATCGATGTCACCCATTGTGTAGAGCTTTCCATTGGTTATTGTCACACTTGAATAACCGGTCCCAAGGCCCGTCATTTCCCACAACAATGCCGGCCCGCCATCAGGCCAGCTTTTAAGCAGACCTGTCTCGGTGCAGATACCATCACAATTAGGTCCTCGAAATTGTGGCCAATCCGCTGCCTCAACGATGCTAAGAAAGCTCAAACCAACTATGCATAATGTTAATCCATAACCTTTTATATAATGATATCGTCTGAAATTTTTAAACAGATTCACAGAGTCACCTCCAAAATAACATGTTTCGATTGGCCCCAATAAATTTAAAACTCGTCCTCAGCTTTTACCGCCGACATCGACACAAACCAACCGTCCTGCAGCATTTCGGGCATAGATCCTGCCGTTCGCCAGAACCGGGACCGTCCAGCACTTACCCGAGAGAATTTGTGCCGATGAGATTTCCTTGAATCCCTCAGGCGAAGCTTCTGCTATTATAAGCTTGCCTTTCTCACCAAGGATAATCAACTTACCGTCAGCAAGCATGAGTGAACCAGTGCCAAATCCTCCTTGTGACCACTTGACCTGGCCGGTTTCAAAATCAATACACGTCAGTTTTCCTCCTCCGTTAACTTGTCCACTAAAACCAAATAAATGTCCTTCCCACAATACAGAGCTGTTTATTTGATTGCTCATATTTTTGTTTTGCCAGAGCTCAGTGACTTTGTTCCCATCGATTTTTAAAAGTACACAGCCATGTTCATATCCGGAAGAAATGAAAATTGTATCACCTGAAATAATAGTATCCGCAGCATTAATATCATAGCTGGTTTTCCATGGAAATCTCCAAGCAACAGCGCCTGTTGTAGAATCCAAACAAACAACCTCCTGCGACACAGGTAACGCTACACACTTTTGCCTGCCGGAAGTGAATGGTACGCCGGTTGCGTATCCGGAGACATCTTTACCGCTTTGCCATGCCATGCTGCCGTCTGCTTTATTCAAAGCAACACCACTGGTGCCGGCGTTGAGAATAATCAGGCCATCGACAACAAGAGGCGAACCAGAAAAGTACCATCGGGGGTGTTTAAAACCAAATTCCTTGTTAAGATTCTTATGCCAGACGATATCACCTGTTGCCGCCTTGAAACAAACAACGTCACCATCCTTACTGAATGTGTAAATTGAGTCACCATCTACGGTTGGTGTCGCACAGGGACCACCTTCATGATTTCTGTTATATAATGGGCACGGATAGGATTTCTTCCATACTTCATTACCAGTTGCGGCATCAAAACAATAAAGTATGTCATTATCGTTAATATTACCCATCGTGTAAGCCCGGCCGTTACTTACAGCGATTGAAGCAAATCCGTTTCCAATTGAAGCTTCCCAGAGTACTTTTGGTCCGCCTTCGGGCCAGGTTGCAATCCAATCCGTTTCTTTTGATATTCCGTTATAATCCGGCCCGCGCCAGTGGGGCCAATCCGCCGCCCCAGCAGTACTGTAACGATCTACTCCACCAAAACATACCACCAATCCAAATACCAATAAGTAACTTCTAAATATTTTTTGTAATCCCATCATAACTCTCCAAAATAATATTGAACATTTATCCGTCAATAAGACGGGGCAGTTTCATTAAAGTAATTATACAAATTTTTGCTATCAATGCTAATACTGTGTGCTGTCTGCAATAGAAAGGGCTTTTTAGGATAATTACTCCATATAATTTCACGGTAATTCGGCGCGTATGGGCGTTTATACGGATTTAATCCCTTTTAAGTTCGATGGAAATTCTATAATTCGTTCTGTGTTTTTTGCTTAAAAGCCAGCGCTCCTGTCGGACAGGCATCAACACACTTTCCCGCGGTATTCGTATCCCTAATTGCCTTAGCTAACGAACGATTAAAAGGAACCGCCACTTTGACGTCAAAACCCCTGCCTACAAACGTCAATCCAAGTTTCTCGCCGGCCTGGGCAACAATCTGTACACAAAGGCCACAATCAATACACTTGCCGGGTTCAAAAATAATATCCGGATGCTCGGAAAGCTGAACAAACGATTTGGCACTGCTACTTTTGTTTTGAGCAACCGACTGCCGGACGGGAATTTTATATCGGGCCGGGCGTGCTCCATAAATCCCGGCATACTGTCTGAGTTTACAACTCTGCGGCTTTCGACAGTCGCAATGCAGACATCGGGCTGATTCCTCAACCGCCTCCTGGTCGGTAAAACCTCCATCTTCTTGTGAGGGATTAACTCGGGGACTATCACTATGACCGACAACAAATTTCTTTGCCTGCTCGGTAGAAAGTTTGCCAATCCGAGTGTTAAATGGTCTGGTTGGGCCTGTTACAACCTTCCCAGATAAGTATTGACCTATAGATTCAGCCGCCTCTTTCCCATCCGCCACGGCTCGAACTGTTAGCTTTCTTTTTCGAACGGCATCGCCACCTGCAAAAACTCCCGTTAAATTCGTCTGGTATGTCTTGCTGTCAATAACAATCGCATTTGCCTTTGTATCAAGACTCTTGAAGATGTCACCATCGCCAA
>CAZMWN010000005.1:17317-29140 GCA_964569935.1 uncultured Pirellulales bacterium | reverse complement strand
TATTATTATCAAAGAGCTTATATTCTTTCACGCAATACGCATAACGCCGAACGCAGTACGAAATAATTGGCTTTGTTTTGCAAAAAACACCCCGATTTGTAGAGAACTCTCGACACTTGTAGAACAAGTTGGGTATATGCGTTGATGAGTATATGTGTTTATGAGCGCATGTTTTAACTCATTTACCCTTTTACTCATGTACTCATTTACCCCCGAGGGGTGAATTTGCTTGTCGCGGCGAAGTATATAACGAAGCCGGACTGCCCCCTGATTTTCGATTTACCCCGTTAGATATAAAATTATCTAATGGGGTGAATCCCGTGGGATGGCGGTTTGTGCCTATCTAATGGGGTATCGGAAATTATTCGTGATTCGTGGCTTGTGAATCGTATTGCGTATAAGACTTCTTAGTCATTTCGACCGAAGCGGTGCGAAGCACCGCGCAGTGGAGAAATCTGATAGACAAATGTCATTGCGAGGAGGCCGCAAGGCCGACGCGGCAATCTTCGATTGATTATATAAAGCTTGTAGGGTGGTGGCTCGCCCCACCATTTGCATGAGCTGTTTAAAAAATATCAGCAAATCTATGATTCTAAACTATTAGCCTCGATATTATTGGAATTGCGCAAAACGAAATTATCGACATCTTTATCTCAGCCGATAGCTAATATTGCGGATTGCAATTTGTTTCACAAACCGCTCGACTGTATAATACTTACGCGGACTTAGAATACATCCGGGAAAAGTAAAGAGTCTCCGCTTTATGGATATATCAAATGGCAAAGCATAACCTAAAATCTGATAAGATCAAGCAGGTAGTATTTAGATGGTTAGACTTGTTCTTTTTGTCTTTCACGTCAATTTTATTATGCCTATTTTTGCTACAGATTTGGGTAACTCAATTAGCACATAAAGTTAATGAAATCAGTCTTAATTACAATTGGACTGTTTCGTTATTATTTGCATTTTTTGTTGGGATTTGGTTTTGGATTACTCTAATAAAGCTTGGTGGTTTTTATTTTAGAAAATTAATAAGTATAGAGACCATTTTTAATCCTCCGGTTTGGATATTTGGGATTATTTCATTTATCGGTTATTATTTGGTTCAATCGTATTTAAAAAACAACCTACAAGACAAATATATAGAATTCTCAACGGCGGGTTTAAGTATTGGCATTTTTGTTATTAGTGGGATATTTGTGTATTTTTGGGGTATTACTTTAAACAAATTCCAATCACAAACTGAAAACCAAAAAGGATTGATCAGAAATTGTTCGGAAAATATAAAACAAATTATAGAAGATCCTGTTCGATTAATTAGTTGGATTCAGAAAGAAGAACCTATTGAAAGTCCGTTAGATGATCTCTTTGATATGAAAATCTACGCGCGACGAATAACACACATATTAAGAAGCATACCCGTTAAAACAATCGGACTTGTAGGAACTTATGGATGTGGTAAAAGCAGTATATTAAAGATAGTTGATTATTATGTTAATAATCCCGATAGTTTTAAATACAACGATGATACACATAAATCACAAGATAAAGCTCATTATTCATTGGAGCATATAATCACGTGCTGGGTAAGTGGATGGGGATTTCGAGAAGGAACAGCAGCCGAGCATATTCTACAAAGAGCAATTAAACAACTGGGAAAACATACAGATTGTTTAAGCGTGTCAAATCTTCCAGGGCAGTACAAAAGAGCTATTAGTGATTCAGGCAACATATTAGTACGATTGATTGGCTCTATATTGTGTGGATGGAAGAGTCCTATAGATATTCTTAAGAAACTCGATTTACTGCTTGGTCGCGTAGATAGACTAATGGTAATTTTTCTCGAAGACATCGACCGTAATAAGCAAGCTGATGTTTTTTTTAACGAAATTACTGCTTTGCTCGATGGTCTCAAAGGTCTCCAAAACCTGACGTTCGTACTTGCAATCGGTGAAGAACACAAGGGGCAGGAAGTTTTGATAAAGGCAGCGGAGCATCTCGAAACGATACCCAGTTTAGATAGAAAATTCACAGTAAGGATGTGCGAAAAGTTCCGAGATCACTGTTTATCTGTATTCCCTGTGAAAGTAAAGCCAGTTCCAGATGATGAAAGAGATAAACGTATGGGGATTGGAAGATTGGATATCATAGCTTCAATGGCAAAAGTTCATAAAGAAATGCAAGTACCGATTGATTATATTGCAATGCTTCTTAATAATCCACGAGTTGCAAAAAATGCTTTAAGACGAACATACCAGACATGGGAAAAACTTAATGGAGAGATCGATTTTGATGACATGTTTATCGCTAACGTATTGCGAACTTCTGCCCCAGAAATATTTATGTTTATAAACCAAAATATCGCTACTTTCCAATATCTCGCTTCCGGCAGTGAGCATGCACAAAAAGAAGCTAATAAAACTCAGGAGGATTTACATAAAGGTATTGAAGAATGTAGTAAAGGTGCTGAATGGAATTTTGAAGCAGCAAATGAGCTTGTGAAGTGTCTTTTTCAAGGGTGGACTGAAACCAGTATATTTAGGTATCCTGAACTAAGGGAAAGTTCTCGAAACTATCAATATGTAGAAAATTCATGGCCAACAGACTATTGGGCAAGATTAATGCGCGAAGAACTTTCTTTAGATGAAGTCGGTGATCAGGAAATATTAACAGCATTAAATGAGTGGAATAAAGATAGACAGAAAAAAGCTTTTCATAATATGAACATGCGGGAAGCTTTAATATACAGTAAAGAAGTTTTAAATAAGGTACAACAGTTCAAAAAGTTTATTGAGCCTGAAACACTACGTGATTTAGCACAAGAACAGTTTAAAGAAACCCTAGAAAAAGAAAAAAACAAAGCCAGCTCTGAAAACTGCTCGGCGATTAGCGAGTGGTTTCTTTTAAAACCCGACGATCACCATATTATAGATGGAAAAGAATGGCAGGATTGGTTTTATGCACAGATAAAAATGTCAATACCTATAAGCTTAGGTTATGTTAACGATATTTATCACTTTTGGGTACAACCCAAGCGATTCCATTCTTATAAACTTCGTTCTAAAATAATTGAAAAAGCAAAGCAAATATATGGGGCCGATCCCGAAATACTAATAAAAGTGATTGATCCTAATATTATGAGTGTTACTCATTTCGTAAGGCAGTATAGCGAGACAGAATTTGGTGGTCAAGGTTTTAATCCTGAAGAATGGCAATGGCTTGGTGATGTTTTATTTAAGGCTGTAAAGATTAATCAACAAGTTATTATTCCCCAAATAGTTATTTTAATTGGGGATATTGAGTCAAACCGAGATCCTAGAAGTGAACAAATATATAAATACAAGTTTCAGGAGGATATTGCAAAAGGGATATTCGGTAAGAATTTAAAGTATCTTATGCACATTCTTATTAAGGACATTGATCTTTCAATTTATAACGATGAAATCAAAAATTATGTAAGTATGTTCCAGAACTCAGCAAAGAAATGGATTGCGGATCAAGGAAATGGAATTGTGTCTTAATTGATATAAAAATGAAATACAAGTTCAAAAAAATCATTCAATTTGTGTTACATGAATGATTGAGTGAGTATCATTGTAATCTATGCCAGATAGGGATTTAGAGACTTTCCGGGGGGCTTAATATCATACTTGATAGGGCTGATTTTCTCATTTTGGTGGCTTGCCGTGCAGGTGGTACATATTGATTCGGCGGATATTTTCCTTGACGAAACGGCTGTGAATCTGGTATAAAAATTAATATAGGAGTGTGTATAGACGTATACAAACATTTACGGTTTTTTATTCTCAAGCAGGCGAAGCTTTTATGTTTAATCAGGTCGCCTAAATCATATATTTCGGATTTTGTTTTTTGGGATTTATATAATGCGGGTGCAATTTAGAACTGTGGTTTTGTATCCGTAAGATTATATGTTTTAGTGTGTGGTTAGAGCATAGTTATGTTGTTTTTTTGAAGGAGGTTTATTATGTATAAGAAATTTATTTATTCACTTTTGTTTATTATGCTGCTGAGCATGGCGAGTAGTGTTCAGGCGGCGCTCGAGCCATTTAGTATATCGCCCACGCATGACGGGCATGTCGGCAATGATACACAATTGGGACCGGATGATAACGAAGGCACTGCGAATGCTATGTATATTCGTGATATCGAGGAAAGACGCCGGGTGTCTTTTGTTAGCTACGATATCTCGGAGCTTAAAAGCGAACAAAACGTGTTCTCAGATGTGTACTTTAGCACCTATGGCGCCAACAGCGGTACTATAATCGTTTACGGAGTTATCGAGGAACTCGATGAAATCGATGAGACAACAATCACCTGGAATAACGCTCCCGGTGTTCAGAATGACCCCGCCCCTGCGATTGGGGACCCTGTTGCACTGGACTATAACGACCTGACTCCCGAGCTGTTTAGATTCTCTACTCCGGGCAGCAATGTAAGGGACTCAAGCGAAACGAGCCAGGAAGTTGCCGATTTTCTCAATAGCGATACGGACGGGATTGTCACTTTTATTTTTGCGCCGACTGTGGGGCAAAATAATTGCATCATTAGAACCAAGGACTGGGACGTCGCTGTTGGCGATGTATTTCTCGGCGGCTTGTTCACCCCACCTCCGAAGGCTATTGTAATAAATCCGACTAACGGCCAAACAGATGTACCACGGGATGTTGTTCTTAGCTGGAGATCGGGATATTATGCCGATGAGCACGATATTTACCTCGGAACCGATATTAACGATGTCAGCGACGCCGGCAGAGATAATCCGCTGGATGTACTGGCCAATCAGGGTCAGGACGAAGCTACTTATGACCCTCCCGGCGTATTGGAATTTGACCAGACTTATTACTGGCGAATAGATGAGTTCAGTGATACTCATCCGGATAGTCCGTGGAAAGGCACTGTCTGGAGTTTTACGGTCTCCGATTATGTTATCGTGGAAGATTTCGAGGACTATAACGACTACCAGCCCGACACGATTTTCGATACCTGGTCGGACGGATATGGCGATGATAATAACGGTGCCACGGCTGGTTACGGTGACCCTAACTTTATTGAGGGTGAACATTACCTGGAAACTGATATTGTCAATGGCGGCGAACAATCGCTGCCGTTGTGCTTCGATAACAGTATTGCAACTTATTCAGAGATTTCAGTGAGTACCGCGGACTTAATGGGCAGTCAGGATTGGGCCTTAGGTGCTCCCGGGGCGCTGGTACTGTGGGTGCACGGCGCGCCGAGGAATACTGCAGGCACTGATCAATTATACGTGAAGATTAATGACGCCAAGGTGGTATATGACGGTGATTTAGTCAGGCCACAATGGCGGCAGTGGGCTATTGATTTGTCTGCTTTGGGCACCGACCTGAGCAACGTGACACAACTTAGTATCGGCCTCGAAAGGATTGGTGCGACCGGCAATAGAGGTGTTATGTTCATCGACGATATTCGGCTGTATAAAGCAGCTCCGGCAGTTTCTACCGAAGAAATTTGGCTCGAAGCGGAAGCCGCCGATTCGCTTACAGCGCCATTTCAAATTTACGATGACGTCACGGCATCAGAAGGTCAGTATATTGGCTCAGAATTAGCGGCCGAGGGTAGTAATGAGAATCCGCCTTATCCCGACGGTACCGCATCTTATACCTTCGATATAGTAGAGGGAGGGACATACGTAATTGAGTTGCGTGACCGTTCCTTCATAGCTGGAGATTCGGTCTGGGTACGCATACCCGGCGCTACCACCCAGACAGATAACCACGAAAGCGGCTGGGTCTGGTTCGATGTATTCAATGCGATCGATTACTGGGCCTGGGAGGCAATAAGCAGCTCTACCGATTCTCAAGATCCGACCGTGATATGGACAATGGAGCCGGGGACATATACGCTTGAGATTGCCACTCGGGAAGCCGGTGCCGCTATAGATGTTATCGTTATTACAAAGCAACTCGACTAAACTGGTCGTATATATATAGTTAATTAGGGGCCTATACTGATATATTCAGTTCAGGCCCCTTTTTCATTGCCTTGGTTCAGGGAGATCGATTTCTTCGATTGCGGTATCATCTTCAGGAATTTCGTCGTTCAATTCCTCGGCCGTAGCTTTCAGGCTGACGGTAGTGATTGTTTGTGGGCCAAGCGGCAGCGGTTGCGACTGATCGAAAGTGCCGATGTAAGATGTACGCTCTCTTCCACTGGTTCGGTACACTTCGGAATCCTCAGGCAAAAATTCTCCCAATGAGAGCATCAGGTCGATACTCAAGTCCGCGTCGTTTATGATGACAACAGTGAGTTGGGTCTGGTCAGGGCTCTTATAAGCCGAGATACGCAAGCTGCTTGAGTCGGTCGAGGCTTCGACCCGATGCCAGCCGGGATCGGTAAAAGCAGAATACTGTTTGAATGCATAGTAAGTATGATTGATTGTATAGCCGGGATTGCTCTGCCAGGGATTGTCAAGTGACACAAGGCCGCCCTCGTTTCCCCAAAACAGGTCCCAGTACATAAATGAGCATGTACCTTCGTGGACAAGGCTGTTGTGCATATGGCGGGCCAGGTCCAGTGCCACGCTAAAGGGTTCTTCGCCGGAGCCGCGAGAGTACTCGGTCTGGAACAATGGTTTGTAACCGTAGTTGGCTGCGAGATTTTCCATGGCCGGGATGAAAGAATCCGGATTGTCATAATCGCCGTCAGAGTAATGATGATGTGCAAAGCCGTAGACTTGATTCGGGTCTATTAGTGCATCGATATATGCCTGGGAGTGGTTGCAGCCGCATGCCTCGGCGGCGAGGAGCTTCGGCATATCGGGCATTCGCAGGCTCAGTTCCTGATAAACCGCATCGAAAGCCAGATTGTAACCTGCCCATTCTGCTGTTTCGGTTGGTGTTAATCTGCAGGTATCCCAGTCGGTCACCCAATCCGGTTCATTTTGGATGCTCACATAGTTGACATCGATACCGTGACTCGAATATTCGAGCAGACTATCCGCCCACCACTGGGCGAACTCGCTATACATGAAATTGCCGTTGGCGTCCTTCTTAAGAGTTCCGCCTGCTGTATTACCGTTACTTTTTAGGTAAGCCGGTGGTGACCACGAGGAAATCATAATCTTTATCGGATGGCCTAACGAGGACTCTGCAGCCTGAATGATTTTAGCTGAGTTGCTAATGTTGCTGCTTGAGATATCGTAAGTGTTTCGTATCCTGTAAATATCGAGGCCTAACTGTCCGAAAAGACAATCGTATATTTCATTTCGCAATGGGTGGGCCGGCAACCAGTTTTCATACCAGGCACCGGAAGCACCGAAACCTTCAAGCTCCTGATAAACTGTGTTAACATCCACCAGACCGGTAGCGTATGGTTCGGGGGGTTCAATTAACGATACCTCTGCATCGTCGAGGAAGAAATTTACACCTACCGCCGGGCCTTCAAAGTAAATATCCAACGCGCTGAGATTACCGGTTATATTTGGAGTAAAGTCACCGGATAGCTGAATCCATTGATCATTGTATCCTGTCGACCAAATGATAGAATGGTACTGTGTCCCGTTTGAATCGGCTTGTTTCACGGTTATCCCTATGCTGTCGTCGGAAGCATTTTGGAGGCGGACCCAGCCGGAGATTCTGTATTTTTTGCCGTCTTCAACCACGCCACGCAAAGACTGTACTGGCCCATGCCAGGTTTGAGCTCTGTTAGACGCCAATAAACTAAAATTGCCGGTTTGTACCTGATCCTGTACAGCCGTCAGATCACAGCCCCAGTCTGTCCATCCTGCAGTATTTCCAAACTCGAAGCCCGGATTAATCAGTAGATTTTCTACAGCTTGAGCGCAGGGAGTCATCAGAGATGCTATCAATAGCAAAATAAATAATTGTCGGATTATGCTTTTTTTGGAGCTCTTCGTGTTTGTCATTTTATACCCCTATGTCTTTCTTCTTTTATTATACATAATTATATATGGTGACATCAAGCAAACGTCAAGCTTGATGATTTTCTTAGGAATCGTAAAGCCCCCCGGATGCTCAAATTATGAATAAATTATGTGATTTACGGCATTATTTTAATTCAACGGACCAGTATGCATGGTCGAGAAATTGCTTCCAGCTTTTATAACGTTCGTGGCCGAGGTGGATGTGAGCCAGCGGATTGTGTTGGGGCTTGACAGGCTGTTTGATAAGCTTCATTCCCGCGAGCTTTGGTGTTTGGCCACCTTTTTTGACGTTGCACGCCGGGCATGCGCACACAATATTTGCCCATGTTGCTTTTCCGCCTATGCTTCTGGGGATAACGTGGTCGAGGGATAATTCGCTGGTGGGGAAACGTTTGCCACAATATTGACATCTATTTTTGTCACGGGCGAAGATATTCCTGCGGTTAAACTTCACTTCGTTTCGCGGCAAACGGTCATAGAATAATAATCTGATGATTCGAGGTACGGCTATATGAAAATTCACAGTGGATACCCAATCGTGTCCATCCGGCTCGAAATCACGCCTGAATTGGCTGACCTCACACCAGCTCTGGAAATCATAATTGGAATAGCGACCTTCTTCCAGTGAGACAACTTCGGCAAGATCGCGCCAGAGCAAAGAAAACGCCCGCCTCGCTCCGACTATACGGATAGCCATATAATGCTTATTCAGCACCAGTACGTTACAATCCAGACCTGATTGATACTCTCCAATACTCATAGGTTCAGATGCTTTATTACGTTTCTCACACTACGTGTTAATATTTCTTTATGTGAATATGGAGTAAACTCCGACTGCTCAAGGCTGCTTTGAGTTGTATAAAACCGCTAATGTTTTTGTCTTGTATTTAGACCGAACCAGGCAGTAAGGGATGAAGAAGACTTATTTGTAATCTCCCCTCAAGCCCGTATTGAACAACAAGCAGCTTTACGACTCTTCTTTACTGACTGAGGCTGACTTGGCAACTACATTCTCAGCTCTGAGTCCTTTGTCACCCTCAACAATTTCGAAAGTAACAGGTTCGCCTTCTGCAAGAGTTTTATATCCATTACCTGAAATACTTGAGTAGTGGACGAAAATATCACGACCATCATCGGTGGCGATAAATCCATAGCCTTTTCTCGGGTTAAACCACTTAACTTTCCCGTCTGACATAAAACGCTCCTTTTGAACAGCTTGAATAAAACAAACTAACGCCTGCGCGCTCCACAAACTATTGAAGCCCACCGCTGGTAACTGTAATTAACTGCGTTTTGTTGTGGACGGCGGTTATTTTTCCCAAAATTATTTCTTCTCAGCTGATTCCACAGTAGGAGAACAGAGGTTGTCTCTCATCAGCCGACCCATCTTAAATTTTACCGTTCGTTTTGCCGGGACCTCAACACGCTCGAGAGTCTTGGGATTTTGTGCAACTCTGGCGGCTCTTGTTCTGGTCTCGAAGACACCGAAGTCTCGGAATTCCAAACGGTTATTCTGACACAGCTCCCCAATAATCTCATCAAGGAACGCCTGGACTATACTTTTCACTGTTACTCTTTTTGCTTGTGTGCGTTCCGCTATCCGGTCGATAAGTTCTTTCTTTGTAATTGTTGCCATAGATTACCTCACATAAGGAACGAGCATTTAGGAAACTGGATTTTGTTTACGTTAAATAGGTTGCAGTTGAAAACGGATTGGTCATCATTAGCTACCCAACAACATATCATGTGCCTCTATAAAATTGAAAACAACGCAACTTACTATACTACAAAGACTTCTAAACATCAAGCAATTTTTGTATAAATTTCTCAGATTCTAAAAAATTCTTTTTATACCCCAGGAACAGGGAAATCCCGGAGTATATTTGTATTATCATCCCTCCCTGAATAATCAAGAGGCTCGTGGAGATAGTGTAAAAGAGATGGATTGAGCAAATGGATTGATCGAAAATTTCTTATGAAAAGACTTGAGCGTAAGTTATTTATTGACAAGGCATTATCCAAAAATGGTCTGTGGGTGAAATACTTTATTGACCAAATATGATTTTGTCGGCATAATCAGCATTTCATGTAATCAAGATAGGTTATTTTACATCAGGGTAGATATTTATGTCTGAAAGGAAGATCAAAAAGGTTGATTTCGACAAACCTGTTCATATTAAAAAGGATAGAGCCGCTGAAATTGCAAATATCTTCGAATGGCTGATAACCGCTTTTATATTAGCTTTTGTCTTCAGGGCGTTTGTGATGGAGGCATTTCGCATACCAACAGGCAGTATGGCCAGCACTCTTAAAGGAGCCCATTTCAGGTTACGCTGCCGGCAGTGCGGTTATCAATACGATTATGGCTTTAATCCAGGCAGATTTGGCCTGTCTGAGGATACGATCCCATCCGGTGGTGCCCCGTTGCCTGAGACACAATGTCCGAGTTGTGGTTATAGACACCGCCCCGGTGTAGCAATGCCGGTGGCTAATGGTGACCGGATACTTGTTCTCAAATGCCTTTATCAGTTCATCGAACCCAAGCGATGGGATGTGATAGTATTCAAGAATCCACAGGAACCAGGTATAAATTATATCAAACGTCTGATTGGCCTTCCCGAAGAAACGGTACAAATTATCGATGGTGATATCTATATCGATGGACAAATCGCCCGAAAGCCGCCCAAAGTCCAGGATGAGCTCTGGATGCCGATATATGATAACGACTATCAGCCTGTGGATCGATACACGCCTCTTTTTCACGGACACAAATGGGAACAGCCTTTTAGTCATTCAAGTTTTTCACGATGGAGAATTGACGAATCAAGTCCTACGTTTTTTCACCTGAAAAGTCCTCCCGACCAGGTCAGTTCGTTGGCTTATGACACTAAGATCGGCAATGATTTCAGAACAATATATGCTTACAATAGTGTTAATAAACACGGGACTATGCCTTACTGCAGTGATCTGATGGTGCGTTTTTACTGTCTGGCAACCGAGCCAAAAGGAAGTATTGGTATCTCTTTGAGCAAATATCAAACTACTTATAAGGCGTGGGTCGATTTGGCAGGAGATATGTTCATAACTAAGATTGAGATGGATTCTGAGCCGATAGAATTAGCTCGGGGGACAATTGAGCTGCCGGGAACGAATTCTTCCAGGCGGACGTTAGTAAAATTTGCAAATGTTGACCATCAATTGATTTTCGAATATGGCGACGAAAAATTGGCTTTCGATTTAGGGAGCGACCTGGAAGATGCAGGTCCGGTAAGAGCGATTATTCAACCGAAGGTGGAAATTTTCGGTTCTGGTGAACTCACACTTTCGCACGTTGCCATTTTCAGAGATATCCACTACACTTCAGAAAACAACGGGTACCGGGGCAGAGCAATAGAAGAACCGTTCGTATTGGGAAAGGATGAATTTTTCGTGCTGGGTGACAATAGTCCTAATAGTGAGGACTGCAGGTGGTGGGGTAATCAGGGAGTTTCAAATAAGGGCCTGCCCCCCTACCGAGCCGGCATCGTCCCGCGTGACTACCTCGTAGGTAAGGCTCTGTTTGTTTATTGGCCCAGTGGTTTCAAGCCGTTTAGTCAGTTTCCGTTTGGTATTATTCCGAACGTCGGCCAGATGCGTTTTATATACGGCGGCTCAAATGATAGTGATTAATCGATAAAACAGTTCTTGTACTATGATGTGTAATAGTGGAAAGTTCGTAATTGACGACAGTCGACTCATCGCAGATAAAAACAAATGAAATTTGGTTTAATCCTCGTTTATAAAGTATATGGTGACCTCTTTAACCCGTGGATTTTCCCGAAGTTCTCCACTCTAAGGCTTCGGATTCATATCTTGACGCTATGGGACGGCCGCTATCGCCCGGT
>CAZMWN010000005.1:0-17307 GCA_964569935.1 uncultured Pirellulales bacterium | reverse complement strand
TTGTGGCAGAAGCATCCCGGCTTGGAGTCATTGCCTATGAGTACAGGACAGAAATCAACCCTCATCGAACGGCTCGACGCGCTGTATGAATATGAACGCGAGCCGGTAACCGAAAAGAAGCTGCATGGCTGGAAGACCTTTATAGCCATGTTCTCGGGTGAACACATCGCAGGGACAGAATTTGTGCTGGGACCGCTGATGGTCATGCATGGGGTCTCGGCCAAAGACTTCTTCCTTGGGTTACTTGTTGGCAATTTTTTAGCAGTGCTTAGTTGGGCGCTGCTGTGCGCTCCGGTGGGTGTCAAGACACGCCTGACGATCTACTGGCAGTTACGCAGGATTTGCGGTCCCTACCTGACAATCGCCTACAGCGCATTTTACGCAATCATCTTGTGCCTGCTGGCGGGGGCGATGGTCAATGTAGCGGTGACAGCGGTGTCGATCCCGTTCGATATCCCAAATCCTGATTATGTGGCGGGCGAGGTGATTCCATCAGTACCGTGGATGTTGCTGGCGGTAATCGTGGGTGCGGTGATTGCGACACTGGCAGTGCTCGGATTCGAGAAGATCGCGCATTTTTCAAAAATTTGTGCACCGTGGATGGTTCTGATCTTTTTAGCCGGAGCAATTGCCGTGCTGGCGGATCTCGGTTGCTCTTCGATTGGGGATTTCTGGCGTGTGGCCAATGAAAAGATTTTCACCGGTGTGCCGACCGGAGCGAATACCAAATATACCTTCTGGCATGTGATGGGTTTTGCGTGGTTGTGCAACGCAACACAGCATATCGGAATGGCCGACATTACGATATTCCGCTACGCCAAGAAATGGACGCAGGGATTTGCCTCGGCGTTTGGTATGTATCTGGGCCATTACGGCGCCTGGGTCTGCTCGGGCATTCTTTGTGCCGCTTACCTGGCGGCCGGGAACGCCAATCCACAACCTGGAAATATCGCGCTGTTCGGGGCGGGCTTTGCCGGGGCCGTGTGCGTGGTGATTGCCGGCTGGACAACGGCTAATCCAACGCTCTATCGGGCGGGCCTGGCGATCCAGGTGGCGACACCGAACTGGAAACGCTGGAAGGTCACGTTTGCGGCCGGTGTGTTCATGATTCTGACGGCCTGCATTCCGGCGGTAAATGCCAACCTGGATCGTATCGTCGGGTATTACGGATTGTTCTTCATGCCGCTCGGGGCGTTCATTTTCATCGACATCTGGGTCTTTCCGAAACTGGGCCTGATCAGCGACTATGCCCAGAAAGCTAAATTGATGATCAGTTGGCCGGCGACGTTCGCGTGGATAGGGGCTTTTCTATTTTCTGTTTTCCTTTACGGCAAGGATCATTACGGCTGGTTATCGAGATTGCTCGAAGGCAAACAACCGGCCTGGCTGGCGAACATTAAGCCTGACCTGTTGTTCCTGGTGGCGCCCGAGTGGGTCGTTGCCGTGACGCTCTATATGATCTTCAGTGTCATTCAACAGAAGGTCACTAACTCTCATATTCAATCTCAGGAGGTCGGATAATGAAACGCATAGCTCAGCCACAGGTACTCAAAATCATCTCCTGTTTCGGATTGGTGTTGACGATCATACCCGCGATGCTTGTCTTCAAGGGCGTTATTGATATCAAAGTGCATTATCATCTTATGATTGTGGGCATGATAATGTGGTTTGGGACGGCCCCGTTTTGGATGAAGGGCAAGTCGCTGGATGAAAAAGAACAATAAATTGTTATTGTTATCCACTTTTAGTTGCATGTTAAGAAGTCACGATGTTTGAACAAGGCACTGACCTCTGCCAGCTTACTGTCAAATACTTGCGCTGTGAGTATCGAGTGAATCCGCTGGGAATCGATGTAGTCCAGCCGCGCCTAAGCTGGACTTTGGAATCTCAGCAGCGAGCTCAGGCACAGAGCGCCTATCAGATATTAGTGGCCGGTAGCGAGGAAAATCTCAGGCAGAACAAGGGGGACATCTGGGACAGCGGCAAAGTAGAATCTGATCGGAGCAATCAGGTGGTATATGAGGGAAAGCCGTTACAGTCACGGATGTACTGCTATTGGAAGGTGCGTGTCTGGGATAAAGAAGGGAAGGTCTCGGCCTGGAGCGAGCCGGCGATGTGGACAGTGGGTTTGCTGGGGCCGGATGACTGGCAGGCTCAATGGATTGGTTACGATACAGATCCAATCGGTTCGGAAATTGGCGGACAAAAGGCAATTAGTCTTGACGACTGCAAATGGGTGTGGTTCGGCGAGGGGGACCCGCGTAAAGGCGACCAGTCTCGTGCTTCGCAGAGTAGTATCGGCAGGCGGTTTTTCCGGCGTAAAATTGAAATCAGTCCGGATCGAAAAATTCAACGGGCGCGGTTCCGGCTGGCGGCGAATAATGAAGTCATACTTTTTCTCGATGGCCGGCAGATTCATTGCATCCCGGGATTGCAGCCTGCTCAGACCATTGATATAAGCGATAAGCTAACCTGCGGCAATCATACTCTGGCTATTGAAAGTACAAACGAAAACGATGCTGCTAATCGTGCTGTCCTTACCGGCAAGCTTTTTATTGAGTTTGAAACCGGCCGAGCAATGACCGTTTCGATTGATAATTCCTGGAAGGCCTCGGAAACCCGGCAGAAAAATTGGCAGCAGCTGGATTTCGATGATGAAGGTTGGCATAATGCTCAGGAGATTGCCAAGGTAGGTGACCAGCCGTGGGGAAAACCTTCGGAGGACGAACTGATTTTACCACCACCGCCTTATCTGAGAAAGCCCTTTGATCTCGGCAATGATATCCAACGAGCCATGGTATATGTCTCTGCGCTGGGACTCTATGAGTTATATATCAATGGCAAACGCGTTGGCAAGGATTACTTCACACCCGGCTGGACCGATTATCCAACGCGAGTGTACTATCAGACTTACGATGTCACCGACCTGATAAACAAAGGCGGCAATGCCATCGGAGCCATTCTTGCCGATGGATGGTACGCAGGATATATAGGTTTTGGGAGACGCAGAGAAAATTATGGCAGCGAACCGCGTTTGCTTGTGCAGCTCGAAGTCGAATATACCGACGGCAGTAGAGAAACTGTTGTCACCGACAAGTCCTGGAGGGCTTCTTATGGTCCGCTTCTTGAGGCAGATTTTCTGATGGGCGAAACCTACGACAGCGGCAGGGAAATGCCCTGCTGGGACAACTATCACTTCGATGTTTCAGGATGGGATAAAGTTGCCGTGACGGAAAGAATCGAAGGAAAGCTTCAAGCGTATCCCGGCGTGACAGTGCAAAAGATTCTGGAGGTTAATGCGAAGAAACTCACCGAACCAAAGAAAAGCGTGTATGTTTTCGATATGGGCCAGAATTTTGCCGGCTTCGTTCGGTTGAAGGCAAAAGGAAAATCCGGGACGAAAATCGTACTGCGATTTGCCGAGATGCTTAATCCGGACGGCACGATTTATACCGAGAATCTCCGCGTAGCGCGCTGTACTGATACATATATACTAAAAGGCACTGAGGAAGAAATTTGGGAACCTCGATTCACATTCCATGGTTTTCGCTATGTTGAGGTGACGGGATATCCCGGGAAGCCGGGGCTGGACGCGATTACCGGCATTGTTGTTCATTCGGCAATGCCACCGGCGGGGTCATTCGAATGCTCCAATGCTATGGTCAATCAGCTATATAGTAATATAGTCTGGAGCCAGCGGAGCAATTTTATCGAAATACCAACGGACTGTCCGCAACGTGACGAGCGCTTGGGCTGGACGGGGGACGCACAAATTTTCATCCGGACGGCAACGTACAATATGGATGTAGCGGCATTTTTTTCCAAATGGCTGGTTGACCTCGAAGATGCCCAGAGCGCCGAGGGGGCATTCCCCGATGTGGCGCCGCGTAAAATTGCTGTCGGTGACGGCACGGCGGCCTGGGGTGACGCCGGTGTGATTTGCCCATGGACGATTTACGAGGTCTATAATGATACACGGGTCATCGAACGGCACTACGAGTCAATGAAAAAGTGGATAGCATACCTTCAGAAAAACAGCGAGGACCTGCTGCGTCCGGCCGAGGGATACGGCGACTGGGTCTCTATCGCTTCCGAAACGCCCAAGGACGTCATTGCCACAGCATATTTTGCCTACAGCACGAGATTATTGTCGAAAATGGCTGCCGCCATCGGCAAAAATGATGACGCCGCAAAATATGAAAAACTCTTCGAGCAAATCAGGAAAGCTTTCAACAAGGCATATGTCACCGACGATGCTCAAATCAAAGGCCAAACTCAGACTTGCTATGTATTGGCATTGTATTTTGATTTACTTCCCGGTGACAAACGAGAAAATGCAGTCCGACATTTAGTCGAGGCGATAAGGAAAAAGAACTGGCACCTTTCAACCGGATTTGTCGGATTAAGCTATTTGCTACCGACGCTTACCGAAGCCGGAAGTCTGGATATAGCTTATCGGTTGCTTGTGAATGATACCTTCCCGAGCTGGGGCTACAGCATCAAGAATGGGGCCACGACCATTTGGGAGCGATGGGACGGCTGGACCGAGGATAAAGGTTTCCATGACCCTGGCATGAATTCATTTAATCACTATTCGTTCGGTGCGGTTGGTCGCTGGTTGTTCGGAACGGTTGCCGGTATCGATACCGACGGTCCGGGTTACAAAAAGATTATCATTCGGCCTCAGCCCGGCGAAATTACAAGTGCAAAGGCAAGTTATGATTCTATCCACGGCAGGATAGCAACCGATTGGGTGCTCAAAGACGACACATTTAAACTGGATGTCACTATCCCTGTAAATACGACCGCGACTGTTTATATTCCCGCCGGTGGCGCAGAGTCTGTGACAGAAAGCGGGCATACGGTAACCGAGGTAAAAGCGGTGAGGTTCCTGCGTATGGAGAACGGCAGCGCAGTTTTTGCCCTCGGCTCGGGACAATATCAGTTTATATCAAAACTGACCAAATAAAAAAACTAATTAGCTGTTTCCAAAGCCATAGATTCTTCGTTGGCTTTGGCGATGACAGTTGTGTCACTGGATTTCTGTCCTGCCTTTAGTTCGTCGTATTCAAATAGTTTTTTTAGTATTTCCTTATTGTCCGCCGTAATAATTTGATATATCCGGCCGCCGTTACTGAGGTATTCACTGCAAAATTCTTTATAGGATTCCAAATAACTATCGTAGTAGAATATTCTGCTGTTTTTCCGCCGCTTTAAGGCTAATATCTCCTCGGGATTCCAGTATTTTATAATGATGTTTAGGTCGGTGAGCACAAAATCAATACTTATCAGCTTTTTCTCTATACTAAGAATCCTGTTGGTTCCGTAATTAATATTTTTGAGGGTCAGATAAGCTGCGATTAAGTCCTTACCGTTAGATTCCCTTTGTTCGACTTGATGACTGCTTTGACGGTTCAACTGTTCGGTTTTGGCTTTATGAACGGCTGGACTTACCCGGTTGCTATTTTTTGTCCTGTGATAGACTTTAGCACTTCTATTAACAGAAGGACGTGAAGATTTACGTTGACTATGATATACCACTACACAGGGACCGCCATGCTTGTAAGGCCGAGCGTAATGATAGTCGTAAGATTCGCCCCAGGGATAGGAGATTAAACCGGAACGTTTGTAACCGAAGGCGTAGGGAGAATATCGAACATTGTCGTAAACCAGTTTGGATTTCCCGTATTTATTTGCATAGGGACTGTAACGCATGCGCCTATAAACCAGGCCGGAACTACCGCGTTTATAAGCGAAAGGAGAATATTGGACGTCACCATATACCAAACCGTGAGTATATGGAGACCAGCGAACACGGTGCCGAGAGGCGAAAGGATAGTAGCATGCTTTGGCTACAACAGGTAAAGTTAATATTATTGCAATTGTGAAAACTGAAATCCTTTTCATTTTGCTCTCCTTTCAATTTAAGTAATCTGTATTTTTGTTATCACCTCCTCTCGAAAACTTTTATATTTTGCTGTGGCCGAGCGTACATTCAGTTAGCGCGCAGCTCGACCACTATTGACTTAGTGACATCCAAGGCTGTACAGCCGATTTGGAGATACGGGAAGCCGCCGGGCAAAAAAGGAAGTCATCCGGCTTGTAGCGAGAGAGTTTCGCCTTGACGATGGTAATTATTCCCTTGGTCTTCACCGCTTTTCTCCATAAAAACGGACACATCGCATTGCCTGTTATATAGGGCAACTATTATTGTAGTTTGTGCGGATGTGAAGACTTGAAAGGTATAATGGTCCTCCACACCCTCACTATCCTTTCATACCCTCCAGTTCGTATGATATCGGCAAAATACATAATAAGACCGATAATGTCAAGAGTTTTTTGAAAATATCAAATGAATTTTAATATTGGTTTGATTCGAGCAGTTCCTGCCAGCGGTCGATGTGGCCGAATTCGTCGGTCTGGTTTTTTTCAATGATTTTGCGGGTCTGCTCATCCCACTTTATCGTTTCGAGCAGCTTGTCGTAATGGTGGACCGCTTTTGTCTCAACCCAGATACCGACTTTAAGAACCGCCTTTGGGCCTATCGTCCGTGAGACAAAGCCGATTACGAAACCGACAATCCAATACGCCCATTTGAAGATACTGGGCTTGAAGCCATATTCAAGGAGCTTAACTTGAAAGTCCTGGTAGTGCGTCATCTCATTGCACATCGCGGCAATCAGCCGGCGATTGAGTTCGCTGGATTCTTTTGTAATTTGAAATTTGTAAATATTCTGTGCCATCAGTTCGAGAGTGTGAAGAGTTCGCAGGCCCTTTTTGAAGCTTATTAGCCTCCATTCGGCAAGTCCCTCGCCTCGCAGCTTTATATCTTCATTGACGACCTGCGGACGGATGATTGAGATATCATGAATGTTCTTTGATTGTCCCTGGTTTTGTTTATCTTCCATAATTGCCGACACCTTTTTCTTTGCAATTGCTCTTATTGAAAAATTCAATCAAACACGCAGGAACTTCCGAACAAAAATAAAGAACCTTAACTCGTTGCATTTTAGCAATTTATCATAAAAGCTGCTACGAAAAAACGCATTTTTTATCGAGCTAAGATTTGTGGATGTTTATGCATTGAAGCCCTGTTTTCATGATGATATTGCGAAGCCGGGGATTATAAATAAATTGTGATTTAAGGTTCTTGACAAGCAGGTTTGCCCTAAGGCGTCTGGTTTTCCGATGAAAACGTGGTTTCGTTTCATGATGGATAAAAAAACTTGCGAAAACAGGGGAGAATCGTTACCTTATCAGCTTTGTTTTTGCATAAATGTCATTATGAAACATTAATTACGGGAAATTTGTGATGAGTAAGACCAAAAAGAATTCGGGACTTTCGGAACTTGATGAACTTTGTATACAAACGATTCGGTTTTTATCGATGGAGGGTGTGCAGGAGGCCAAATCGGGCCATCCGGGCATGCCGATGGGCATGGCGCCGGCGACGTATATACTCTGGACCAAATATATGAAATACAATCCTGCCAATCCCCGGTGGTATAATCGGGATCGGTTTGTCCTATCGGCCGGTCACGGCAGTATGCTGTTATATTCGATGCTCCATTTGACCGGATTTGATATCGGTATGGATGAGTTGAAGACGTTCCGGCAATGGGGCAGCAAGACGCCCGGCCATCCGGAATACGAACCGGACTACGGTATCGAAGTGACGACCGGGCCGCTGGGGCAGGGAATTTCCAACGCGGTCGGAATGGCAATCGCACAAAAGTATCTGGCTAATTATTTTAATCGGGAGGGTTTTCCCATTATCGATTATAAGATATACGTTATTGCCAGCGACGGTGATTTGCAGGAGGGCGTTGCATCCGAAGCCTGCTCATTGGCGGGACATCTGGGCCTGGATAATCTGGTTGTGGTTTACGATGACAATCATATCAGTATCGATGGAGTGACTGAGCTTTCCTTTACCGAGGACAGGGCCAGGCGTTTCGAAGCCTACGGCTGGTATGTTCAGGATGTCCCCGGTGACGGAAACGATATGGCTGCCTTCGAGAAGTCACTGGAAAAGGCACAGAGTGAGAGTTCCCGGCCGTCAATAATCAAACTTCGCACGCATATCGCTTACGGCAGCCCGAACATGCAGGATACTGCCAAGGCGCACGGCGCTCCTTTAGGCGATGATGAAATTCGCCTGATTAAGGAAAAATTCGGATGGGATCCTGGTAAAAAATTCCATGTCCCTGCAGAAGTGAAAGCTCACATGAGTAAAGTCCTTGACAAAGGCAAAGAAGCAGAGGCGATTTGGAATAAAATGTTTGATAGTTATGCCGATAAATATCCGGAATTGGCCGAACAGTTTCAGGATGCAGCGGCCGGCAAGCTGCCGGTTAATCTCGATGAAGTTATGCCTAAGTTTAAGGCCGGCGAATCGATGGCGACACGCAAGGCCTCCGGCATGACACTGGCAGCGGTCATGCCGAAACTGCCGATGATGATGGGCGGCTCGGCGGACCTGACGCCTTCGAACAATACAAGCTGGCCTGATGCGAAAGACTTCCAGAAAGATGCTCCCGACGGCAGGTACCTTCGCTTTGGAATTCGTGAGCATGCGATGGGCTCGATTCTTAACGGCATTTCTGTTAGTGGTCTGATGCGGGCGTACGGCGGGACATTCCTGGTATTCTCTGATTATATGCGAGGCGCTGTCCGGGTTGCGTCAATTGCGAAGTATCCCAGCATATTCATCTGGACTCACGATAGTATCGGCGTAGGTGAGGACGGCCCGACCCATCAACCGGTTGAGCACCTGGCGGCGTTGCGGGCGATACCGAATCTGATAGTTTTCCGCCCTGCTGATGCAAACGAGACCGCCCATGCGTGGGAGTACACACTTGAGCACAGAGATGGTCCGATCGCCCTGCTGCTTACGCGGCAGGGGCTGCCGGTGTTGGATCAGGACAAGTACGGCTCGGCAGAGAATACAAGCAAAGGTGCTTACGTTTTGGTCAAGGTTAATAAGCCCGACGTGCTAATACTATCCAGCGGTTCGGAAGTATCAGTTGCGCTTTGTGCCGCCGAAGGTCTCGTCGGTGCGGGTATAAAGGCACAGGTTGTTAGTATGCCGAGCTGGGAGTTGTTCGAGAAACAGGATAAGGCCTACAAGGATTCGGTTCTTCCTCCCGATGTCAAAGCGAGAGTCGCCGTTGAAGCGGGCGTCGAATTAGGCTGGCATAAATACATCGGCGATAACGGCATTTTCATCGGGATGTCGAGCTTTGGTGCATCGGCGCCGGCGAAAGTCTGCTTCGAGAAATTCGGTATCACAAGCGAAAACGTTATCAAAGCCGCAAAAAAGTCAATCCAAAAAAGCAAATAACAAGTTGGACTTATCCTTACTTTGCAATTTGTCATTCCTGCGCAGGCGGGAATCCATATGATTGATATGTGAATGGATCCCTGCCTTCGCAGGGATTACAATACGGGTGAGCACCTCAAAATGTCGGATGGTGAGAGCGACATATTTTTTTCTTTAACATTTTTCAGCCTTTGACTGCTTAAACGAATGCGGCTAAAATAATACCGAACAAACAGCGGGTTGAACGAATTGTAGTTGAGACCATGTAGGAGAATAAAGTTCTATGAATGATGTTCGAATCTTCACGACGCCTATTCTTGACGGCATTAAAATCAAAGAGTACAAGGGTTTTGTGATTGTCCGGAACGTTCGGGCGGTCAATATCATCCGTGATTTTTTTACCTCATTTCGTGACATCTTTGGCGGACGCTCGGAATCGTACCAGGAAGTAATGAAGCTGATGCAGGAAGACGTTATCGCTGAAGCCAGGGCCGAAGCGGTCAGATTAGGCGCCAATGCAATCGTTGGATTTAATTTAGATTATGATAACATCGGCTCCAAAAATAAGTCGCTTATGATGGCATCGGCTAAAGGCACTGCGGTTGTCATTGAGTAAACGTCATGATATGAGGCAAATGATAATTCTTTATGACGGCATTGAGAATTTAGTGTTCAACATAAGTTCGAAACAATAGGGATCAATATCGTTTTGAAATGTCCGGTAACATGATGAATCGAGATTCAATAACCAAATCCGTTGTTTTTGTCCTTTTATTTTCTGTTTGTTCACTTGCCTCGCCACCTAAATATTCGGTCGAGACGATGCCAGAGTATGATGCCTTATTCACCAAGACGGACGGCTGGACGGGTGCGGATGGGGCATATTCACTACCGTTGACCGATGAAGTGACACTATGGTTGTTCAGCGATACGTGGATCGGCGATATAGTCGATGGAAAACACAAAGATGCAACCATGGTCAATAACTCGATTGCACTACAGGCTGGCAAAAATCCCGCCGCGGCTTCGGCCAAATTTTTCTGGCGGACAACAAAGGAAGGAAAATCCGCCGCATTTGTTAAGCCGGATGACGGGACGGGGTGGTTTTGGATATTTGACGGTATTGTGGCCAATGGGAAATTATATCTGTTTTTGATGCAGATAATAAAGACCGACGAAGAAAGCGTATTTGGTTTTAAGCATATCGGCACGTCACTGGCCGAGGTCGAGAATCCATACGATGACCCGCTCGAATGGCGGATTCAACAATACAAAGTCCCATACGGGCGATATTCAAAGGGCGGCAATATGTTTTTCGGTTCGGCTGTTATGAGGGACGGTGATTTTATTTATATCTATGGTGCAAGCGAGGATTGGAGCAAAGGGATGGGTGGGCGTAGCATGATCGTCGCTCGTGTGCCGAGTGATAAATTGATCGATTTTGAGCAATGGCGTTTTTTAAGTGACGGTAAATGGCAAGCTGATATTATAGGCGTTTCCAAACTTTTCAATGGCACGGCAACAGAGTATTCTGTCTGCTATCAGCCGAAAATTAAACAGTACGTGGTCGTCTATACGGAAAATGGGATGTCGAAAAATATAATGATGCGGATGTCTCTGACGCCGACCGGGCCGTGGAGCGGTGCTTATAAGGTTTATGGATGTCCTGAGGCGGAGTGGCACAAAACTTATTTCTGCTACGCGGCAAAGGCACACCCTGAAATCTCCGCGGAAGACGAGCTGATTGTCACGTATGTTTGTAACTCGACCGATTTCTGGCAGATGGCGGCAGATGCGCGCATCTATAGGCCGCGTTTTTTGAAGATTAATTTTGACGTACGAGCCAAATAAAAATATAGAATTTACTTGTTCGATATCAGTTAAGGTAAATTGAAAGGACGAAGAATTATGAAACATTCAAAATCAATTTCTGTTTTTGCCCTATTAATGCTGTTGGGTGCGATAGCAATGTTCAGCTCGGGTTGTGCCGCGCCTGAACCTGAACTGATACCAAGAGAAGTTCTCTTTGGCAATCCGGTTAAGACAAGACCACAAATCTCTCCGGATGGTAAAATGATGGCTTATCTGGCTCCGGTTAATAATGTATTAAACGTGTGGGTAAAAGCAATCGGCAAAGAGGACGACAGGGCTGTAACTAAAGATGAGGACCGTGGGATCCGGCGTTATTTCTGGGCGGAGGACAGCAAACATATCATGTATCTGCAGGATGTGGGTGGAAATGAAAACTGGCGCCTATATGCCGTAGACCTTGAAGCCAACCAAATCAAGGATTTAACGCCTTATGAAGATGTCCAGGTGCAGATCATCGCCAGAGACAAGCACTTCCCCGACGAATTGCTAATCGGTATGAACAAAGATGATCCTAATGTGCATGATGTGTATCATCTTGACCTTACGACCGGAGAACTAAATAAAGTGGCCGAGAATCCCGGCAATATTATTTCCTGGTTGGCTGATGCTAACATGAAGGTTCGCTGTGCAATGGCTGCGACGGTGGAAGGCGGCTTTGACCTGATAGTACGCCGGAGACAGCAGGAAAACTGGGAAACGCTGTTCACATGGGGTTCAGAAGACAGCTTAACCAGCGGCCCCGTAAGCTTTACCAAGAAAGGGAATTCCTTACATTTGATAGATTCCCGCAATGTCAATACGGGACGACTTGTCAAGATGGAGATAGAGACAGGAAATATCCAGGTAATTGCCGAGGACCCACAATACGATGTTAGTAATGTGCTGATTCATCCGGATTCGTACGAAGTGCAGGCGGTAGCTTTCACGAAGGCTCGATCTGAATGGATTGTTTTAGATGATTCAATCAAAGACGATTTCAAGGCAATAGCCAAACTGGATCACGGTGACTTTTTTGTTTCCGACCGGGATAATGCCGATGAAACCTGGCTGGTGAGCTTCACTAAGGATAATGGACCTGTATCATATTATGCTTATGATCGCAAAAAGAAGAAGGGGACTTTCCTTTTCGAGCATATGCCTGAACTTGGCAAATATAAGCTGGCTCGTATGGAGCCGGTTTCTTTTACGGCGCGGGATAAATTGACGATTCACGGTTACACTACATTTCCCGTGTGGAAACAGAGAAAGAATCTGCCAATGGTACTCTGTGTTCATGGTGGCCCCTGGTCTCGAGATAGTTGGGGGTACGATTCTACAGCCCAGTGGTTTGCGAATCGAGGTTATTTATGCTTCCAAGTCAATTTTCGCGGTTCTACAGGGTACGGCAAGGTATTTGTAAACGCCGGCGATAAAGAGTGGGCCGCAAAAATGCATGATGATTTAGTGGATGGAGTTAATTGGGCCGTAGAGAAAGGTTACGCGGACCCGGAAAAAGTTGCCATCTTTGGTGGTTCGTACGGAGGATACGCCGCTTTAGTCGGTGCTACTTTCACACCTGACCTTTTCTGCTGTGCAGTGGACATTGTTGGGCCGAGCAATCTTATTACGTTGCTGAAATCCATTCCACCATACTGGTCGACGTTCCTGGCGACATTTCATAAGCGTGTGGGAAATCCTGACACCGAAGAGGAATTTTTGAAATCGAGGTCACCGTTGTTCAAAGTGGACCAGATTAAGATTCCTATTTTAATCGGACAAGGGGCAAATGACCCGCGGGTCAAACAAGCCGAATCCGAGCAGATAGTCGAGGCCATGAAGAAAAAAGGACTCGCATACGAGTATATGCTCTTTGAAGATGAAGGGCACGGATTTGCCAAGCCGGAAAACCGTCTGAAGTTTTTTGCGGTGGCAGAGAAGTTCCTGGCGAAGCATTTGGGCGGTCGCTACGAGGAAGCAGTTGAGGATTCTGAGCAGTAATTTGTATAAGGACGAGAATCTGACAAGCATCAGATATGTTGTGGATGTAATTATCGAAGAAAGTGAGGTGAGAATTATGGACGAGCTTTATGATAATTCTGAGACGGGTTGCTGTCCGCGGTTTAATCCGGAGCCGTGGGATGAGAAAGAAGTTACTTTCCAGGACAAATTGTTTGTCAAGGACCATGTCAGAAGTTTCTTTCATATCCCCCTGAACTTCGGAAAAGTAATGGTCAGGAACATGGAAAAGATACAGGCTGCAGATGCTCTTTCACCGGAGCAGGTGATTCTTTCGGATGAAAAATCACTCTGGGGGGCGGATGTTTATATTGCCGTGGCTAAAGATGTACCGGGAGCGGAGATGGCCAAAATATCCGGGACATTTCTGACGAAGGTTTTTGAAGGGCCGTATAAGGACATCAGGAAATGGATTGAGGAAATGAAGGCTTATCTCGAATCGAAGGCCACAAAGATGAAGAAGATGTATTTCTTCTATACAACCTGCCCGAAGTGTGCCAAGTACTATGGCAAAAACTACACAGTAATATTAGCGCAAGTTTAATACGGCTTCTCGATCAATCGGGAGGTCAAATGTTATGAAAGTGATCTATTATGTTTGGTGACAGTGCAACTGCGATAACGATTCTGTTTATTATATTTGCCGCCGGTATTGCCGCCTTTGTCAGAAAAAGGAGCAGAGATAAGTGCCTGCGGGATTTCGAACAGAACATGGTGACATTGGAAGATGTATCCGTCAAGACTATCTGGGGCATGTTGCGGGTGGAAAATACCGGCCTGGAGTTTATCTATTCGGAAAAATACAAAGACGAAGACGGCCACGATGAGACCAGCTATATTCTGTATAAATATGAATTTCCTAATATTCAGGCGGTGATTCGCTTTCACGATGACCTCAGTCAAGAGAATAAAAAGAAAAGAGAGGAGGAACTGGAAAGGACTTATCATCCCAAATTGGGCCGCAGGCTAAATAGGAGATTGCTGAACGTCTTTCGAACCGTACGGGACTCAGTTGTTGAGATTATCAATCTATTGATCAGCCAGGCAAAAAAAGCAGCGCCTGCAGGCAAAGTGCTTAGCTCCCAGGATAAGTATGTAACTCAGATGAAACAGGAGCTGATGGGTTCGGTGGGTGCTTCCTTCGAGCCTTTGCTGGAAAGATATATCGGCTGCAAGGTCGTGCTCGAGATGATAAAAAACGATAAGGTCTTGGAATACTGCGGCGTGTTAAAGGACTACACGGCGGAATTTATCGAAATCATGGATGTCAATTACGCCGTCAACACAGGCGAGCCGACCCGCAAAGCAGACCTTGTCGTCCCTCGCAAACTCGGGCTTATTCGCCATCTGGGAGAATAGTATCTCGTAGAGGATTTTTCCGTCGCTTCCGGGATTTTTTAGCAGTTCGCGAGAAATTCTGTAACATTTTTATACTTTTTCTCGTCATATATGTAGTATTGCGGTAAATTTCTGTGCCTGGCGAATACAGCAACAATATTAGCATAAAGGGTAATTATTATGACCACAATTCTCGACAAAAGTTCTTACCGGCGGTTGTTATTTGTGTTTATACTTATGTTTTTCGGTTCTCTCGGCACAGTGACCGCCAGCCAGCTCCGAACAATTCATTTCCCGAAAGACCGCTCTATTGGAGAAGTCTGGATCTGGGATCGAGGTGCTCCTAAAAATACTCCTTGGGAATCGTTGGGGCAGGCCAAGGGAGATGTGATGGTGCCGGCAAATAAGGCTGTCAGACTTGATGTAAGCGAAGATGCGTTGCAGTGTGATATGCCGTTTGCCGGCCTGAGACCTGATGATATTCAAGAACTGAATTTCTGGGAATGTCCTGACGCAGACGATTCTGTGCTGGAAGATATATCGACTTTGTCCGGCTTACAAGAGCTTGATCTTCAACGCACACAAATACAGGGGACCGGTTTAAAGCATCTGGGGAAATTGAAAAATCTCAGGTGGCTGCGCCTTTCTTCAACGCATGTCGGGGACAATGAGTTAGCTTCTCTTGTCGGGCTTACGTCTTTGGAATATCTCCATTTGAGCTGTACGCCTATGGGTAATGCGGGGATTGAATACATCGGTAAGATAAAAACTCTCAAGTCCCTTTATATAGCCGGCACATCTGTGGATGATGAAGGTTTGGAGCATATCAAAAATCTTGCTTTATTGCGCGAGTTGGATTTAGGACAAAATTACATAACTGACGAAGGCTTGGGACAATTGGAGGATCTTACCGAATTGGAGGAATTGAATCTTAGTGAAACCCAGATAAGCGGTGCAGGCCTGGTTCACCTCAGTCAAATGAAAAAGTTGAAGACACTACGCTTATGGAATACAAAGATTGATGATGAAGGGCTTAAACATATAAGGCATCTTGACTTGCTGGAATCTCTGCAACTGCCGTTCTATATACGCTGTCCCGATGCAGATCCGTCAAAATTGATGCCTATCACCGATGTGGGTTTGGTTCATATATCGGAATTGAAGACTCTTAAAGATCTGTTCATCATAAGTGATTCCATCACGGACAAAGGGCTGGAAACATTAGCGACGCTTCCTTCTCTGGAAGCATTAAATACAGGGGGGCAAAATATCGATGATGTGAGTATGGCAAAGTTAGCAAAGTTCCCTGCCCTTAAAAAACTGTGGATTCAACATTGCTCCGTAACCGACGAGGGACTAGCGGAACTAAAGGCCTTAAAATCTCTTACATATTTATGTATACGGAGTAGCCCTGTAACCGGCGAAGGTCTGGCGGCTCTTAAGGAATTGCCTAATTTAGTTGAGCTTCAACTTTTAGATTTAAATCTGGGTAAGATGGGTCTGTCAGGTTTGGGCGAAATAACGTCACTCGAGCGTTTGACAGTGGATGATACCAAAGTCAGTGATGACAACTTGGTCAGCCTGTCCGAGTTGAAGCACTTAAAGATGCTCAATATCTCTTCTGGCGAAATTTCGAATGAAGGTATTCGGAACTTGGCCAAGCTAAAGTCTCTTGAAAGTTTATCGCTTCGTGGCTCAGGGATTACGGATGCGGGACTTGCTTCTCTGGAAGGGCTGAGTTCCTTGACATACCTGAGTCTCGCAGATACAAAAGTCACCGAGGAGGGAATGGCAAAACTCAAGAAAAAAATTCCAGACTTACAGTATCGGTTATGATAACATACAGATTCCAAAAATTGGTGAGCGTTTGATTAAAAGGTGATTTTGAAGTCTGTGTATTTTGGGTTGTTAGCGACTTTTTCGATTTTGACCTCTCTCAAATAACCGGCGAATGAATCTTTTATATCCCGGATGCATTCATCTATATCCTCAATAAGACCCTGGATGAGCATTTCAACGGTACCGTTCGGTACGTTGCGGACGTATCCCTTGAGTTGATGGAGTTTGGCTATCCTGTGGGCGGTGAATCTAAAGCCGACGCCCTGAACCCTGCCTGTGAAAATGATATGTTTGGCAATCATATTTCGTATCCGGTTTCTCGGATAACGCCTTATTAACAAGCCGGTATCCATATATTATTATAATCTGAAATGTTTTTTATACAAGCCGGCGGTTGCACAATAAATTAAGATTCACCAAAAGCTGTAAGTTATGTATAATTCAATGTTTTATGATTGTGATTAATTATGGTAGAAAAGACACAAGAACAAATCGAGCGAGATGAACAGATTTATCAGCTATCCACGCTGGTCGCAGGAGAATTCTCGCTTCAGGAGGTGCTGGATAAGCTTGCTGAGGCGGCGGTTAAAACTGTCGGCGTGAAGGCGTGCTCGATTCGGCTGCTGGATGAGGAAGCCGGCGATTTGGTAATGAGGAGCACGTATGGGCTCAGTGAGGAATACCGCAACAAAGGTGTGGTTTCCAAAAGCGATCCTGTGGTCAAAGCAGCTTTTGCCGGTGAAGCAGTAGTTCTGGATGATATGCGAGTTGATGGCAGGGTTAAATACAAAGAAGCAACAATCGAAGAAGGTCTTGTCAGCCAGCTTACCGTTGCGATGCACTTTAAAGGCCAGGCGATTGGAGTGCTTCGGCTATATAGTCCAAGGCCCAAGCGTTTTGAGGAAGATGATATTAATCTTGCGCGGGCGGTCGCTTCGCAG
>CAZMWN010000004.1:21269-30478 GCA_964569935.1 uncultured Pirellulales bacterium | reverse complement strand
ATGAACAATGAACAATGAACAATGAACAATGAACAATGAACAATGAACAATGAACTATGAACTATGAACTATGAACTATCGATTGTTCCGCCTTAGGCGTCCCTTACGGGAATTCTATATTTTATCTGAAAACAATCGATTTGCAAGCAAAATCCCTCTTTTTAGCAAAAAATACGTTGAGACGGTAATATCAAACATTAAGCCCTAAAAAGTATATGTTGTGCTTTGGTAGTGAATTTTTGTACTTGCATTGGTTTTGTATTGCTTATATAAGCATGAATAGAATTATTTGGCGGTAGTTGAGGGATAAATTTAGGGAAGTCTTTTATAAGGAAAAGCCAGAAAGGTTTTAGTCTATATATCACTTGAAAACGCTGAAACTCGTTGGTGTGTAGGAACTACTTTGAGAGATGCTCAGGTGATGAGTGGGCAAGTCTTGCAGTACGAAAACGCTAAAAGATAGCGTATTTGAAGTGAGGTTAGAGATGTCAGGAATAGATGATAGTTTAATCGCTGCAATACTGTATGCCACAGGTAAAAATATATGGACAAAGTTAAACGAACCTTTAGCAAACTCGATTGACAGAACTATTACCTACTTTAGCAAGGAAAAGGGAATCGAAATAAGTAGGGATAAGTTTGCTGCTTTATTGGGGGGAAGAATTGGTCAAGAAGAAGTTAATAGTTTCAGGGAGGGTGAAAAGTTTATAGACGGTGACAAGCTGGCGCTGCAATTTGCAATATTCGGAGATTTGTACTTTGAGGATGAGAGCAAGACATTAGAGAATGCTAATGCGATTTTATCCTATTTCAAAAGCGTACTAACGGATGAGTTGCTAAGAGACCCGCGAAGTTCTATGCAGACTCTGTCCAGCATTCAGAGTATCTTCGGCAAGATTTCCCAGGAGGAACACAAAAGGATAATGAAAGCTATCGAAGGCATTCGAGAGATTCTTTGTGCTATGAAACAACCGGAAGTGCCTGTTAATGCCGAAGGTGAGCACAGAGCTGTTTTAAAAGAGGAGCTTGGTACGATCAAGATGCTTGGTTCGCCGGATGTGCCGAATGTTCCAGTAGATCTGCTCGATACGTTTGTCTCTTTGAATATAACGGCGATGTCGGCGGGGAAGTATCGGGAGGATCTTGAGCCGAATGAGATGCACGACGAGGCGGATAGGAAACTGACTCCCGAATCTGCCCTCAAGAGGGCATTTAAGAAATATCGAATGCTCTTAATACTCGGTGATCCGGGGTGTGGAAAAACAACACTTATCAAGTACTATGCCATGCTGTGTCTGAAAGGTGAACGTCACAAGGAGCTGGGTTTCCATAAGGCACCGCTACCGATATACTTACCCCTTAGAGAAATTGTTTCCAAAGACGGGAATCTTTGTCCTTTGCATGAGTGTCTGGCCAAGTGGGCCTCAAGACATTATCTCAGTATTCCGGCAGAGACATTCCTTGATTGGCTGAAGAATCGCCAGACCCTTGTCTTGCTGGATGGACTCGATGAGATCAGTGATCTGGACAGGCGAGAAAGGATTTGCCAGTGGATCGATAATGCGGCCGTGGGATTAACGAATGCATATTTTGTGGTAACGAGTCGATGGACGGGTTATCGCAAAGTCGATGGAATCGAGCTAAGCTTTGACCATCTCAATGCGGATATCAGGGATTTCTCGCCGGAGCAACAGAAAGAATTCCTGGAGAAGTGGTTCGTTGCGGCCTATCTACGAGAACCACGCGATGAGAAGATGCTGGAAACACAGTGGCGGCAGCGACAGAGACAGCAGGGGCTTGGCCGGGCGAAGGCGATCGTGGATTTTCTGGCAGAGGATGAGAACAAAAGCGTTCGAGAATTAGCTGGAGTGCCGATGCTCTTGCAGATCATCGCAATTCTCTGGAGGGAGCGCGAAAATCTGCCTGAGGGGCGGGCGGAGCTCTATCAGGCCGCGGTAAACTACCTGTTGGTTCACAGGGATCGTCCGAAGAAGATGAAGGCTCCGCTGCCGGCGGCGAAGGCGCTTTGTGTCCTTCGTCCGGTTTCCTTCTGGATGCAGAATCAAATGCACTCTGACCAGGTCATGAAAGAACAGATGCATGGGAGTATGCAGCCGATACTCGATACGATGAGGGAAAAGGTTGGACCGGAAGCATTCTGTGAATACCTACGGGACCGTGCTGGACTGATTGCGGATTACGGCAAGGATTCGTATATCTTTCGTCACAAGTCTTTCCGGGAGTATCTCGTGGGTCGGGAATTGGTTACCAAGGCTGAGCGGGATACAGAATGCTTTGAACGGATAGTGGGTCAGTTCGGTGAGGATTGGTGGAATGAGCCGCTGAGGTTCTTCATGGGCGAGGTTGACGATATACTGTTCGATCAGTTCATGGATGCCTTATTCAAGAGTGATACCAGCAAGGAGTTGGACCAGAAATCGTACAACCTGCTGTTAAGGATGGTGAACGAAGCGCCGCAGAGGCGGATTGATTCACTCGTACGACGACTCAATGATGATAATTCGACAAAGAATCAGCGTCGCTATATGTTGGATTGCCTCAAGACCATTGGTAGCGAAGAAGCTTTTGAAGCTATCAAAGAATTTGGAGAAAAGCATGCTGATACGGAGACTGGGAGCTTTGCTCAGGATATTACCTTTGAGGCTGTGTCAGATGTGCTTTCAGTTCAAGATGCTGTGAAAGTAAAAATCACTGATAAATCCTTCCGCAATCGTTTTGAACTTAATGCCGAATACATCCTTATTCCCGGTGGTAAATTTACATATCAAGGTAAAATAGAAGAGGAAGTACCAGATATCTACTTTGCCAAATACCCGGTGACTAACAAGCGATACAGCCGCTTTATCCGTTACCTTGAAGAGAAGGAGCAGGAACTTCTTAAAATACTGCCAAAGGGCGAGTTTAACAGACGACTCATTGAATTTACCTCTATGACAAAGGGTTTCAGTGAGAATCTTGGAGTATCGCCGGATGCGTTGTCTAAAAGACTGGACTTCCGCCATCAACCTAAGAAACGTTTCGATGATGAGGAACAGCCGGTCGTGGGAATTACATGGTTTGCTGCTTGCACATATTGTTTCTGGCTATCAGCGCTTGAGACAGCTAACCAAGATGTGTCAATCTTAAAGATTAAGAATATTTATAGATTGCCGACTGAGATTGAATGGGAATGGGCCGCAGGTGGGGGAAAACGTAAATATCCGTGGTTACCAGAGAAAGGATCACCAAGCGACAAGCTGGCAAATTACGATAATAATGTAGGGATCACGACACCGGTCGGACGTTACCCGGAAGGCGCCACGCCGGAGGGCTTGATGGATATGGCAGGTAATGCCTGGGAATGGATGAAGAATAAGTATAGTTATGAAATAGAATCCCGTTCTTTGCGTGGCGGCTCGTGGAACACCTACTCGTACTATCTCCGTTGTGTCGCTCGCAACAGAAACCTTCCAAACAGCCTATTTGAACTTTTCGGTTTTCGCGTAGTTCGTTCCCAGTTATGAAAAATAACTGAAACTTTGATTTTCTGTTCATCTAATAATCTGAGAATATTAGGTATTGTAGAATCATCACAATCTGCGATCTGTTTTATTTATAATGTATTTGCTAATGAGCCAAGGCGAATGTGAATTGTGACGATGTCGCCTTCTATTGTCATTTGAATTGTACCTTTGTCAAAACTGATATGGTCGAACAGGACGCCGTCAGGCTCGCTTAATCTCGTTGCCAGAACAGGGGAGGAATCGAGCTTTAGTAAAATCGCCTCGAATGTTTGATTGACGAGCATCCCGCAAACACTAAGCATTTCATTGCTCTGACCGGGGGTATTCGTATCGGCGCCAAGTCCGCTGATGTCCTTACGAAGAGTTGCCATAACGTGTTTGAGTATGGTGATTTGTCTTGCACTTTCGGATGTGTATTGCTCATTAAGCACTTCTTTGGAAAGTACCATTTCGCAGTCAAACCTTAGACTTCGGGTGGTCCGAGTTCCAAGACTTGTCTCTTTGTCGTTAACGATGAAGAAGGATTTGCGTATTACGTTCAGCCTGTATTCGTGGAATGTGACCATATTAAACCAGGTCACGTAGCCGTTTTTACTCTGCCCTAATGATGCAACGGTATTTTGACTTTTACTTAGCAGTTCGGTTCCTGCAAGGCGGGGGCCGAGTTCTTTTTTAGACCTTTGCATTATAGGTATTACATCGAGGGTGATACTTTCCTGCAGGGTGATTTGGTTGTAAGGAGCAGCTAAATCTTCATACGAAAGTTTTTGCCGTTTTCCCGAGAACGGTATAATTGAACAGCTCCCCGCTAAAGTGCACAGGAATAAGATAGCAAGAGGGCACCAAAGCGATGCTTTTTTGCCCTTTATGATTTTCGAAGTCTGAGTTATAAATGGACAATCAGCCATCGTAAGCTTATCTGACCGAGTCTGCGTCATTTCAATCCTTCCCGAATCGCAGGCTTGTATAAAAAGACAATTAGACTTCCTTCGAATCGATCCACTTCATCATCTTACGCAATTTCCTGCCGACATCTTCCAACTGACTGCCGTGGTCTTTATTATATAATTCGTTAAAATTCTTAAGCCCCGAATTATATTCATTGACCCATTCCTTGGCGAAAGAACCGGAAGTAATCTCCGAGAGGATTTTTTTCATCTCTGCTTTGGTCTGGGCAGGAATTATCCTCGGCCCGCGCGTCAGGTCGCCGTACTCGGCGGTGTTGGATATGCTGTACCTCATATAGCTCATCCCACCCTGGTACATCAGGTCAACAATGAGTTTTACCTCGTGCATACATTCGAAGTAGGCAATTTCCGGCTGGTATCCGGCTTCAACGAGTGTTTCGAAACCTGCTTTAATCAGAGCGGTAAGGCCGCCGCAAAGGACGCACTGCTCGCCGAAGAGGTCTGTTTCGGTTTCTTCCTTGTATGTAGTCTCGATGATACCGGCCCTTGCGCCGCCGATGCCGTTGCCCCAGGCAAGTGCAATTTGCTTTGCATCGCCGGTTGCATCCTGCTGTACGGCCACAAGGCACGGCACGCCGCCGCCTTTTTCGAACTCGCTGCGAACCAGATGCCCGGGCCCTTTTGGAGCGATCATTACGACGTTAGCATTTTCCGGAGGAACGATATACTTGAAATGAATGTTGAAGCCGTGGCAAAAGCCGAGCGTCTGGCCCGCCGCCAGGTTGGGTGCAATTTGGCTTTTATAAACTTTTGCCTGAATTTCGTCCGGTACCGTTACGATAACCAATGCCGCCCCGTCCATAGCAGTTTTTATATCGGTCGGTGCAAAACCATGCTCGGTCGCGAGTTTGAAATTATCGGTTCCTTCCAACTCAGATACTGCCACTTCAATACCGCTGTCACGCAGATTCAGACTGTGCGCATGGCCCTGACTTCCGTAACCGATGACCGCCACTTTTTTGCCTTTTAGTGCGTCTATCGGAGCATCTTTTTCATAATAAATTTTTAACGCCATAATTTATTCTCCTTTTCTGTGCTACAGAAATTACAAAATTTCTTATCCGGTGCCCCGGAATTGTCCGGCTACGGCTTATTTGACCGAGACAAGTCGGAAAAACTCACATTATATTGGAAGCTGTTGGTTAATCAAGGATTTTATAGATGTGCAAAAGGATTGGCTCTTTTTTAGGAAAAAAACGACCGTAGATACTCGATGCTCTTGCGGGCGATGGTTTCAGGGTCCGGGTCGTATTTGAAGACTTCCACCGAAAGCCACTTATCCCAGCCGATATCACGTATGGCCTCGGCAATCGGGCCGTAATCCACATCTCCCATGCCGGGACCGTATAGATTAGAGTCATTGACATGAAAATGACCGATATCTTCGGCTCGGACCGAACGAATAATGTCCGGTACCGGAGTTGATTCAGAACACATTGCTTTTACATCGAGATGAATTTTGAGGTTGGGATGATTGATTTGGCGCACCATTTCCATCCCTTGTGCGACCGTGTTTATAAAATCAGTCTCCACGGGCGAAAGCGGCTCAAGGCAGATGGTTAACTTCATGTCACCTGCCTTATCCAGAACAGATTCTAACAAATCCAATGCTCTGTTCCATGCACCTTCAAAAGTTTGTCCGGGTTCTAGGCTTCTCTGTTTAGGCGAACCGAGTACTAATACTTTGCCGCCAAGGTCGCTGCATAAATCTAAGAGGCAGGACAAGTAATCTCTTGTCCTGCCCCATGTTTTTTTGTCAGTGGTTGTCAGATGCAGACCGGCAGGGCCGGCGAAAAGCCAGTGCAGCCCAACGGTTTCGAGGCCGTTATCGGCAATAATCTGCCGCGTTTCTTTTCGCAGCTCTGTTGATATATCCATCGCCGAAGCCGAAAGCGTAAATGGAGCAATCTCAATTCCATCGTAGCCCAAACGGCTTGCGATTGAGCAAACCTCAGCCATGGGCCTGCCTTCGAACATCTCGTTGCAAAGAGCGAATTTCATCAGACTTTATCCGGCACAACAAAAGGTTCACGGTAGTTTCGCTTGACGTACATATTCGCCAGCTCACTGAACTGACCGGTGAATTTCTCCGCTTTGGGTTCCATAGTCAGCATCGGACCTACAGTTGCCTTGGTATCTGATAAATCGATCCAGTTTGCCCAGAGATGTTCCTGGCAACGCTCGAAGGAATCCATCATATCGGCGTTATCTTTTATTGTTTCCTTTATTTCGTCGGGTGATTTTTGCTGTCCGATACGGTATGAAATATTCGCCATGTGGCAAAGTGCACTGGAAATATGTCCCTTCTCGATGTCGGCGTTGAGGTCATCGACTTTCCTGCTGCGAACGGCGTCGATGAAGTTCTGGTAGTGGTTGCCGCCGCCCCTGCCGCTGAACTGTACATCGGTTCTTGTGCCGTCATTTTTCCAGATATAGCCGCCGCCATCGTTTGCTGCCCAGAAGCCCTCTTCGCATTGCACGATAATACCGATCCGGATGCTTGTACGAGGGAAGGAATCCATTGCCCTGACGCCTTTCTTTGTCGGCAGCCCGCGGACCTCGAAAATCAACGGAGCCGGCTTGTAGTCAAAGAAGGAAATCAGTGTATTTGGTGTTTCGCCTGCGTCGTCAACTCCGAGCCTACCGCCGATACTGCACACCGCCGGAGCCAGGGCCTTTGCGTTATCGCCTAATGCCCAGCGGGCAAGGTCCATCTCGTGAATTCCCTGGTTGCCGATGTCACCGTTTCCCGTGTTCCATACCCAGTGCCATTTGTAGTGCAACTCTTCGCGTCGCAGCGGTTCCATTTCTGCAGGACCGCACCAAAGGTTGTAGTCCACGCTCTCGGGCAGCGGATTTGGTCCGTTTGTCGCATTGACGATCCCATTGGTACCCATGCCGCGGGGTTTGTAGCACAGACCACGGGACCATTTTATCGCGCCAATGTTACCCTTATGAATCCACTCGAAAGCCTCCTTATGTGCCATCGAGGAGCGTTTTTGTGTCCCGGTCTGAACGATTCGATTGTATTTGCGGGCGGCTTCGATCATTTTGCGGCCTTCCCAGATTTCGTGCGATACCGGCTTTTCAATATACACATCTTTACCTGCCTGGCACGCCCATACCGTCACAAGTGAATGCCAGTGATTCGGCGTTGCGGATGAGATGGCGTCGATGTTTTTATCGTCCAGAAGTTTACGGAGGTCATGATAGACCTTTACATCCGGATTGGACTTTTTTATGCGCTCGGCATGGGATAGGTCTGCATCGCAAACGGCAACCAAACGCACGCCTTCTAACCGGGACCACTGCCTGCAGTGACCGCTTCCCTGGCCTCCGGTCCCGATGACCGCTATACGAATGTCGTTGTTGGCGCCTCGAACCTTCGAAAATGGAGACGCCACCGCCATTGTCGCGCCGGCAATCATCGAACTTTTCAGGAAATCTCTACGACTTAGCTTGCTCATAGTACTTCTCCTAATATTATTGCTTAAAAGTATTCAGTCTAAAATCTGTTTCGCTTATTTTATTTCTGAGTATTGACGGTAATATTCGGCCACTTTTCCCTGCTCGTTGTCACCTTTGTGAATGTATAATCGATACTTGAATGTTAAACTCTCACCTGCGGGGATGGTAATATTGCCGGTACCTCGGGGTTTTCGCTCAAAATCGGAAACGCCGAAGGGATTGGCTGCGAACAGCCCGTAATCACGCACGTGCCACCAGGTCGGATGTTTGGGATTCTGGGGATGGTCGAAAATAGCAACACCAACTATATCCCCTTTCACCGGGCCGTAGTAATCACACCATGCCGCTCGCTTTCCCCAGGCGTCACCGTCCCGGTCGCCCTGGCTGTTGATTATATGTCCCTGAGCTACGGTACCTTTTAATCGCATCGTTGGTGTCAGTCGGATGGCCATCGAACCTTCCTTGGTGTCGCCTAAAATAACTTCCCCTTCTGAGGCGTGGAACGTCACCTCGAAATCCATCATCCTGCCATCTGTAATATTGTAAAATTTATGTGTTCGTGTATCCGTACAGATTACAGTTCCGTCGGGCGATACATATTTGTTCTGCGACTGAATAATGCCAACATCCTTACCGGATTCAACCTTGAGGAGTTTGTCGTGGACGACATTGCCGTTTTTATCACCGTCAGTCCAGAAATCTACGCCGTTTATCGCTCCGTGTGTGTACCACAGCGATTGATGGTGGGAGTGGTCTTTCTGTTCGTTCTCGCTATCCTTCATCGGCCAGTGACGGTTCACCGCGGCTCCGGTCGGTCCAATCACAGGATAAAAATACGGGCGTTTGGAATCGCTCTTGAAAATGTATTCTGTGAACAGTTTGCCATTGATTTCCACCCTGACTTTGTTTTCTCCTTCGGTTATGTTAACTCCGGAGCCGGCTTTTGGTTTTGCTTTTGGAGATTGTGCTTTTGTGAGCATCTGATTCCATACCTTGCGTTGCTCGTTCATCGCTGCGATTCGGTCCTTTGGGGCGGTTCGGGCTTCAAGCAGAACCCAGCCGGAATAGTTCATTCCTACCAAAAGGTTGATTAGTTCCTGGTAGGGATAATCGCCGATATTCAGCTCGCGGACATGAACCGTCTCACCAAAGCGGTCTTTCACGAGATTGAAATTGTACTCCAATCCCTGCCCATCGAGGTCTTCGGAATTGCAGTTCCAGCAGACGGCGACATTCGGATGGTCGGCAA
>CAZMWN010000004.1:0-21169 GCA_964569935.1 uncultured Pirellulales bacterium | reverse complement strand
TCGAGGTCTTCGGAATTGCAGTTCCAGCAGACGGCGACATTCGGATGGTCGGCAACGTCCATAATCGATTTTATAACCGGCAAGGGTGAACATGACCCATGAACCTCCAGCCGAATTTCCTGGCCTAAGTCGGCAGCAAAGCGTCCCAGTTCTTTGAGTGATTTGCCTATCTGTTCGATTGTTTTATCATGCGGAATGTCTTCTAAAAGGTTATTCGGCTTGACCTTGACACCGGAACCACCCACATCGCTGGAGAGCTTTATGTATTGCTTTGCATTGTCTATGTTGCTGCGAAGCTCTGCCGGATCTGGATAATGAAAAGCATAGTTTGTGCCCAGACCAACGAGCGTAACGGCACTGTCCTCAAAGCGTTTTTTGACTTCACGGCGTTGTTGTGCGTTGAGTTTTGATTCGACGCCGTGGGCGTGCTTGGTTCGCAGTTCGACGCCGAGCAATTTCGTTTTTTCGCAGTTTTTTATCAGTGTGGGGATGTCCCAGTCTTTGCCCCAAAGGTAAGTAACCAGTCCGAATTTCATTCCGGTACCTGATTTCGAACCGGCAGCAAATATTTTACCGAGAGGACCGGCGGTAATTGCTGTGGCACCAAAATACATTGATTGAATCAGAAAATCACGACGTGTGTTATGGAGAGTACTCATTTTCTTTTCCTTTATGTATATTTGTAAACTGAACTTTTACTGAAATCTTGTGAGTATGTTCCATACATACAGCAGTTCAGCTTTCCGGCTTTTTTTCCAATGAAAGTGGGATGAAAATATTCACCCGGCCCCAAAAACGCCAGAAATAGATATTATTTACAATTGAGACCACTCTGTCAAACGATTTTTGAACATTGAGATCGATAGGAATCTTTTCGAAGCAGAGAATGGCAGATTCTATAGAACAAATTACTTTATAGTATGATTGTAAATGGGAGAATTGCTGCTCTGAGTCAATTCTATTGTTTTTCTGTTATATCTATCAGCTTTTCTGCTATTTTTAGTTCCGCTTGTGGTTTAGCAACTGTTTGACATGCTTCTGCCATTTTTTGTCGTTTGTTTTCATCTTTCATTAATTCTTCCAGTTTTTCCCATAGCCGTTCTGAAAACTCTTTTTTATCCGACAAATCATCTACAATTACCGCTGCTCCAGCCACCACGAGTTTGCCTGCATTTAAATATTGATGTTTGTCTTTATGATATGGGTATGGGATGCAGATACTTGGCACCGCCGCCGTGGCAAATTCCGCAACACTGACAGCGCCGCTTCTGCCTATGACCAAATCCGCGGCTGCCAACAGGTTCGGCATGTCATCGAAATATCCTGTAACTTTATAGTTTATTTTGGGATGGATATTTTTACTGCTGACTTGCTCAAAATTATCCCTGCCGGTTAGATGAACAATCTGCCAGTCATCCGCGAAACGCTCCAGTTTATCGAACAATGAACATATCGCCTGGTTGATATTCGCCGAGCCGCTCGATGCACCTGTTATCAGCAGCGTTTTCTTTTTTTTATCAAGCCCCAACTGTTTCAATGCTTTTTCAGGCTCGGGATTGATAAATCCGCCTCGTAAGGGACAGCCAACTACGTTGACATTTGATTTTCCTTTGGCAAAATATTTTACCGTGTCCTCGAACTGGACAAAAATCTCTTCGGCCCAGCGTGCGATGATTTTATTCGCCCGTCCCGGCACAATATCGACATTCAAAAGCGCAACGGGTACGTTGTGCCTATGTGCCGCAAGGCAAACCGGTCCTGCAACAAAACCGCCAAGTCCTACAACTACAGTTTTTTTGCTTTGGGTTATTGTTTCTGTGGCCAACTTATAACTTTTTCGAAGCGAACTAATAAAGCCTATGAGTTGGCTCGGTCGTGTGGGAAAAGCTTTAGCAGGTAAGATTGTATATTCGAAGTTGGTTTGTGAGAGTATATGTATATCTATGCTGCGGGAACTGCACAGAAAATGTATTTTCGACTTTGGCTCAAGTCTGACTATTTGCTCTGCAACGGCGATAGCAGGATATAAATGCCCACCTGTGCCGCCGCCGGCGAAGAAAAAACGTTTATCAGCCGATTGTTCAGAAATTATAACGGAACCCCATGTACATATTCGTATCGTTCTGGAACTGGCCGAAAAAGGTCTGCGGGTAGTCACCGAAGAATATATTACCGCCGACCTCGACCGCCATGTAATCGTTTACTTTATAATTAACGTTCGGACGCATATAGACGTCCTTGTCAGACGGACTGTAGTATGTAAAAAGTGAGCATCGCAAATTCTGTTTCATCAGCAGTTTTGTCAATCGCACCGTCGTCAAATGCCTGTACTCGTCACGTGCCGGCCCGGAGGGATGATTATCACGATACTGATTAAAATCCATCATTTGCTCGATGTAATATTGCAGGCCCAACGTGAAATCTCTGCCGATCTCCTGAGTATAGCCGAGAAGATACCGCATTTCGGAATTATTAATAAGAAAATTCTTGCCGCTGGCATCATCGGCTGAATCGTAATAGCCCACTTCCATGTTTCCGATGCCTTTGCCCACAACTCCACGAATGCTGGCGCCGTACACATTCAAATCGGGGAATGTCGCCTGGGTCATTGTGGTATTTTGTCCTCTGGGACTTTTCCAGTAACCCATATAGCCATAAAGTGCCAGTTCGTAATTATTAATATTTTTATACAGGCGTGCCGCTATTTCAGAATCTTTGAACCACCGATTCGGTTTGTCGGTGTGTACAATTGCATTTTCTCCGGCCAGGGATGCCAGATTTGAATTCCAGTATGAAATGCGTGAGCCGTTGATAAAACGATCCGGATCGAATTGTGGCGTATATGTGATATCAAGATTAGCCTGGTCGCTAAACAAACTTATTTTCGCTGCGTCGGAAGGGGCTTTTAGATATTCGGTATCTCTGCCTATAAAGAAGGACTGCCAATCCTTTGGAAACATATCGTTGATAAAAACAAGGTCTCCAGTGCCCCAGGTTAAAATCTGTCTGCCGACTTTTAAATCCATAAACCCGGAGGGCCTTGCAAATATGTTCGCCTCTCGCAGGTCAAAGTCTCCCTGTTCGGTCACCAAATCGCCGATGAAATCGCCTTTGACTTTCACATCGCCCCAATCAAGATATGAAAATAAATCAAGCTGCAGGCGATTTTCCATAATCGACATATCTTTTTCGTATTTATCCTTCCTGAGCCTGTATCCGGCCCGCATTTCGTAGAAGCCATTTATCTCTACTGGTAGTTCGGAAAAGAACGAATCTTCTGCATTCTTATCATCATCGTTAGCTACAACTGGAATGGCAATCGCAGCAGCCAAAGAAATTACAGCTAAATATTTGATCATCCCGGACAGGGTCATCTTATTGCCTCCCGGGGCGGCCTTTGCAGGTATCGTTCTGTAAATATGTCCTCCAGCTTGATATCGTATTGGACATTGCTGAATTCCATTTCCGTTTTGCTGCCGGTCTGAAGATTCGTGACGACAGATTTGACGACGGTGGGAAAGTCCTGAATCGTCTCTACTTTCACTGACTCGATAGTTCTGTAGAGTTTATTGTTTTTGTCGAAAAACTCCATTTTCATCGGTATAAAATTCTTACGGTCTATTGATACGTGGTAGTAACTGAATTCGACGGTATCAGGCTGCTTAGGGGCATTTTTTACCACAAAAAACTTATCTGTCGTTTCAATAAGCTCGTGGGTATCTTCGGCCAGGCTTCTTCCTGAAACATCTTCGTATAAAAAGTCCGAGCCAACGAAACTGGTTCGCTTGTCACCGGCGGCGATACGCTTTACCAGGGAAAGGGCCGGCAGATACAGCCAGCGGTCGTCGTCTTTTTCGGGATCGACGTATTTATGAACCATGTAAGTCATCTTGCGGACATCCGCCGGTTTTTGGAAATATACGAAATATTTCTGATCCCCTCCGTCATTGACATCTTTTCGTAGAATGTTGAACTGGCGTTCTCGTTTTTGACCTTGCTTATTCGTAATAACCATTTTGACTATAGCCTTGCCGTCTTCGCCCTGATAATAAGCGGCAATGTTGGCTTTTTCAACGATTGCCTGTACGGCGATCATTTCGACATCGGCGGTCTTTTCGTTTGGATCTGTTTTTTCTGTTGCTAAAATCGGCAAAGAAATACAAAAAACAAATACCGTCGATAATATAGTTCTCATTCTGAACCTCGCTTTCATTTACTTATTCGGATTTAGCTTTTGGCGCCAAGCTTTTTGAGTATCCACATCATTGGGCACCAGTTGGTAAAGGCCGACTGCAGCAGATTCAAACCCACGAACGCAGTAAAAAATAGCCAATACTTAGAATGATAATGTGCCAATAAAACACTAACAAGTACAAAAAATCCTGCGATACATCTTAATAATCTCTCAACTGTCATAATTGCCCCCAAAAATTAGTTTTACTCATTTTTGTTTTCTTGTGTCTGAGCCATTTTATAGGCCCTTCGGCGAGATATTATTCCACAGGTAAGTGCCATCGCAGTAATGATTATTATACTAAGGATAATTAACTTACTCAAACCGAGCTTGCCGTACTGATGAACATTCACTGCTACCAGGACTACCGTTGCTATTGTTATGATCAGGCAGAAAGCACAGTTACAGATTACGGATTTTGGCTGGCGAATCGGTTTGAACAACCATTTTTCTGCAAGTTTTACGATAGCAGGTAGTGCCAGCAGGGTAACGGCTCCGGATAAGGCCATTATTGCACACAAAAATATACCAACCGTTTTATAGGGTATCAACGGAGCGGCCAGCAACGGCAGAAAACCGATTGCAATTACAAGCACGTTTCTGGTTATCGCTCTGGCCGGTTCGCCGAACATCTCTCCGGCACTTTTTTGCCATGAGCCGGTTTGTGTATAAACGGCACGTGCACGTTCGAGGAAATGTATCGCGAAATCAACCGACATACCAAGCGTCAACGCGCTTAAGACCGCGACCGGCATATCATAATCTTTGCCGAAAAGCCCGATTATGCCGTAGATTACAATAATTGTTATTAACAATGGTACCATACATACAATACCCCATAACGGGGAGCGGAATAATATCGACATCATAATAAAGATGATGATAAAGCTTCCCAGAAATGACTGGAGCATACCCCATACCATTTTGTCCTGCCAGACGACATTGATATAGGTTAGTCCCGCCCAATGATGGTTTAGTTGTATAGGTGGTGGATTATTCTTAAAATATTCCTTCACCTCTGTCACGACTTTTTGCATGTCCTTATTATCGCCGCTGGGTAGCTGCATCCAGATATTCGCGTGCATATAATCCGTGGTAACCATGTGCCACAAATCATCGGGATTATGACTGCTCTGGAATTGCAGCAGGCATTGAGCTATGGCGGGGGATGAGTCGGGGATTTTATGATTTTCAGGATTTCCGTCAATTAGTTCCTGATGGACTTTTTTGACCACGTCGGCAACGGAACTACTTTTACCGACAAGGCCGGACTGGCCGAAGTGGTCCTGTAGTTTTGCAATATATCGCAGAACTTCAGGTTGTTTGAATACTTTGATCCGTTCTTTTTCCAACTCGAAAAAGTCAGCCAGCTCGTACCAGATGTCCGCGTTATTTGCATCGGCGGTATCTATTTTTTTGTTCGCGAAAGAATATAGTTCGTCGAGTAGGCCTTCTTTAGTTTCGATTTTTGAGGCCTGTTCTAAAAGTGTCTCTTCCACTTCAGGGATAATATTTATAATCCCGGGGAAATCCTCCCTTGATTCCAATGATTTTTCCGAAAGGCGTTTTCTTAGGTCGCTGATATATTTCGGTTGGATAGCATTTGGTTCGGCAGGCTCAAGCACCAGATAAGCCATATAAGTTCCGCCGAAATGCTTTTTCAATTCAATATCAGCCCGGCGGATGGGGTGGCTCATGGAGAACCACTTGACCGGATTATCATTTATCTCGATTCGAGAAATGCCATAGAGGGCTACTGCTGTAATTATCAGCATAACCGCGAGAATCGGCTTTGCGGCTGCATAAGTGAACCTTCCGCTGGCATGTAGTAACTTTTCGAGAAAGCTTTGTTTTTTCACTTTAACATTCGCAGAGCCGAAATTCTCCAGCGAGCTTTCTTTTATCATCATAATGTAGGCCGGTATAAAAGTTATCGTGCAAATCCATGCAATCATAATGCCGATTGCCACGAATATGCCGAAAACCTGGACCGGTGGAATAGGAGTAAGGGCCAGAGAGGCAAAGCCAGCAGCCGATGTCAGAGAAGTGTAGAGCATCGGCATAAATAGATTGCTCATAACTTCCAGCGTTGTTTTTTTTCTGCCTTTTTCTTTTGTATAAAGGTCGAAGAATTCGGATAGAATATGCACAGAGTCCACTACCGCTATCGGCATAAGGAAAATAGGTATCATCGAGCTCATGATGTGCACAGGATATCCCAGTCCAATCAGCAGCCCCATCGTTGAAATAACCGAGACCATTGCGACAATCATCGGTGAAATGACAAGTACCAGCTTTCGGAAAAACAGCAGCATCAGAATAAATATCACCACCATCGCCAGCGGTGCCGATATTGCCATTTGGATAAACATCTCAACACCGAAGGTATCTTCCGCGACGGGTAATCCGGTAATATGATATTCTTCGTCACCGGTGAATTTGGTTATTTCCTTATTAAGCTCTTTGTACACCCTGTGGCTCAGGTCCTTGCTGGTAAGAGGCAGGTACAGGCATATTGCTTTGCCGTCTTCGGAAACGACCGTTCCTTTAAGCAGTGGATTGGACATTGCCTTATCTTTTATCTGGAGTGCTTCGGCCTGTGTTTGCGGCGGTTTGTTCATCAGCCATTCGAATGTGACAACTCCCGGACCGCCCTGGCCGATATGGTCAACCGTCGAGGGTGCGAGCAAATCAACTTCGATAACGCCTATTTGCTTATTGGGATCGTTTTCATCTTCCCAGCGCAGGGTTTTCGCAAATTCGGTCAGCTCATATATCCTGTTCAATGAAGTTGGATTATAAACGCCGTTAGTGTCTTTATTATTGACAATCCCGACTACTACGATGTCACTCAATGTGAATCGTTCCTTGGTCTGATTGTGAAATAACCGCACCGGCTCGTCTTCCGAGAGCATATTTTCCGGATCCGTATCAACCTGGATCAGGGATATCAGAACGCCGAGTCCCAAGGTAAAAACAATCATTACAATGGTAATTAGTTTGTAATGTTTCAGGGAATACTCCGTTATTCTTTGCTTTAAATCCATATATCAAATCCCCATATCTTAGGTGTAGAAATTCCGAGCATATTGCTCGATAGCACGGTTCGAATTCACAGAGGAATTTTATAGTAAGAATGAGTGTTTTTCAATCTTATCTTTTATATTCCCGGCTGTCTCTATTGTCAGGTATAAATATACGAAGGTCAGTCACAAGTGTTTGTAATATCATTTTTTACTTTTTGAAATTCCGTTTGGTGTGACTGAAAAATAAGGAGGTAATTACAAAATGTTTGTGAAGAATCTTCCTGCCAGACAAATTGGAGAATTAAATTTTATTGCTAAATTGGTCTCAATCCGTATAACATACAGGAAATGGTTTTATGTGTTGTTTTTGGCGGAAAAACCAGGTTTGAAAATACTGGAGTTGAGAATGAAAAATAGGATTTTTCTATCAACGTTCTTATTAATCGTGGTAGTTTTTAGCGGCTGTAAAAGCCGGATGAGACAGGAGATTAAGACTTCTTACGACAGACCTTTGCCACCGGGCATGTATGCTTTGCGGAAAATAACAAATCTTCACGAAATTCCGGATTTTACGACGGCATGTCTTGATCTGACCGATCTTCGCACCTCGATAACAAACAGCCTGAATTACCTCCAAAAACCTTCGAGCAGAAAATTTTTCCCGTGCGGGCAGATTACTCACGACCGAACGGTGGAGAGTTTGAAGGCATTCGCCCAATTATTAGACTCCGGATTATCAGGCGGACAATTGAATGACGCCATTCGTCAGAAGTTCGATGTTTATATTTCGGTGGGATGTGATGACAGAGGGACAGTATTGTTCACGGGTTACTATACTCCCATTTTAGATGCCTCCTTCGTTCGCACCGAGCGTTTTCGCTATCCTTTATACAAAACCCCCGACGATTTGGTAAAAGGTCGGGACGGGGAGATACTTGGCCAGCGCCGACCGGATGGGCTGATTAGACCTTATCCCGTTCGGGCTGTAATTGAAGATTCGGAAATGCTCAAAGGCAATGAGCTTGTATGGTTGAGCGATCCGTTCGAAGCATATATTGCACATGTACAAGGCTCGGCAAAGCTGAGATTACCCGATGGCAAGCTCGTTACTATTGGTTACGATGCCAACAACGGTCATGAATATCATAGCGTGGCCCAGGAACTGGTTAGGGACGGCAGAATATCCGGCGACAAGATCAACCTCTCTACAATGATTGATTACTTTAAGAACAACAGAGAGCAGGTTGATATGTATATCAGTCGTAATCCGAGATTTGTCTTTTTCAGAAAGGAAGAAGGCCCACCTCTCGGCAGCCTTAACGAGCCTGTTACGCCTTTGCGCAGTATTGCAACCGATAAGTCGATTTTCCCGCGTGGGGCACTGGCTTTTATTTCCACAACTTTGCCGCAGGCGACCGGCAGCATTGTTGTCAACAGGTTCTACAGCGGTTTCGCCCTGGACCAGGATACCGGCGGTGCAATACGTGCTCCAGGCCGTTGTGATGTTTATATGGGTGAGGGCGAAATTGCTGGCAAAATGGCCGGACAAACTTATCAGGAAGGCCGATTGTACTACCTGTTTCTAAAATCTCAATATGATTAAGAGCGACCATCTGAGCGAGGGTAACAAGCTGTTTGACTATTGGTTGTTCAGCCGGTAGAATACTCCGGTTTGCGAAATAAATAAATTTATCAAAGCAGCGAAGCAAATATGGCAGACAAGGAAAAAGGTCGGACAGTTAATCTTTCAGGAACCATTAGAGCTAAATCTAATGCTAATGCTAACTTAACAGTCGTACGCAATATGCCTGAATCGTTGGCGGCTGAAGCTGCGGTCTTGGGCTCAATGATAATCGACCCGGAATGTATCGGGCAGGTTGTCGAGCTGGTTGATTGTGAGGCTTTTTTCCGAGTTGAACATCGCCATATATTCGATGCTTTGATTGCACTCTATGAAAAAAATAAGGGTGTCGGGATAGATACAGTTCTACTCCGCGATGAGCTTGAGAAACGCAACTATCTCGAAGATGTGGGCGGCGTGGAATATATAGGAAAGATTTTAGATTCCGTGCCTTCCTCGGCGAATGTTGCCTACTATGCGGGTGTTATCAAAGAAAAAAAGCTGTTGCGTGAGTTGATTGCCGTTGCCGGTGGAATTCTCGAAAATGCCTATGGTCAAGCCGGCGAGGTCAATGAGACGCTTGATGAAGCAGAGCGCAGAATATTTGCTGTTACGGACAAGAATATCAGCGGCAATGCTGCGACGTTAAAGGATTTGGTTGTTCGCTCTTTTGAACTTATTGAGAAACGACAGGGTATTCATATTACAGGTTTATCGACAGGCTTTTATGAGCTTGACGACCTGACCTGCGGCTTGCAGAATGGCGAGATGATAGTTGTTGCCGGTAGGCCGAGTATGGGGAAAACTTCCCTGGCATTGAATATCGCAGAGCATATCGGTTTGGTGGAAAAATTTCCTGTTGCCATATTCTCACTGGAAATGGGCAGACAACAGTTAGCTGAAAGATTCTTATGCAGTATCAGTGAAATCGACAGTCAGAAGGTCAGGAAAGGTTTGCTTGGTGACGAGGATTTCAGGAAATTAGCGGATGCCTGTGATGAACTGGCACAAGCACCAATTTATATCGATGATACATCTACACTCACCCCACTTGAGGTTCGCGCTAAAGCCAGGCGGCTTAAGAGTATGTATGATATACGATGCGTTTTGATAGATTATTTGCAGTTAATGCATCTTGGTTCAGGACGAGTTGAATCTCGCCAGCAGGAAATCACCACGATTTCAAGGTATATAAAGGCCCTTGCCAGAGAGTTGAGCATACCTGTTATAGTTATGAGCCAGTTGAACCGTTCTCCTGAGGGCAGAGAGGGTCACAGGCCGAGGATGAGTGACTTACGAGAGAGCGGTAGTATTGAGCAGGATGCCGACGTTGTCATGCTGTTACATCGTGAGGATTATTACCGCCGTAGCGAAGATAATTACCAACAGGATAATACGGCTGAATTGATAATTGCCAAGCAGCGAAACGGGCCAACCGGAACTGTGAAACTAACATTCAGGGAAAAAATCACGCGTTTTGAAAATGCCTCTCGTGTGGAAGAGCCTACTGGGGGTGGCGTGCCATTTTAATGCGTTATCAGTATGATACGAGCCTTGTTTCTAATCCATGATAAGCGAGGGATGAGTTATCTGATGCGGTATGAAATTTTAATTGTTTTTATATCAGCCGGACTTTTAATTCCGAATTTGTCAATTGCATCTACCAACGACCAGGCAGGAGATAATAGGACAGGGGAGCTTGCTCTAATCAGTGGCGGCAGAAACATTATCAAATTGATTGATTTTGTAGGTAACGATAAATATAAAGACAAGGCTTTGCGAAAGAAACTGGATTTTAAAGTGGGTGACCGCCTTGATACGGTTTTAGCCGGTTCCGGCAGAATCATAATTGCTGAATTCTATCGTAAAAAAGGTTTCGCAGATGTTCAGGTGACGCTCGATACTGCCAAGTTATCTCAGGGCCAGGTCATTTACATTATTGATGAGGGACCAAGGTTTCGAATCAAGTCAGTGAGGTTTGAAGGTAATAAGCAGATTAAAACCGGTGACCTTAAATATGTCATAAAGATAAAAACCAGAAGCTGGCTCTTTTGGCCTGTGTACTATACCGAAGAAAAAGTGTCCGCGGATCTCCGGAAGCTGAGAAACCTTTACTTTCAAAGAGGCTATCTGAATCATGATATAAAAGCTGCTGGTCGAAGCAACATAACTTTTACTATCGACGAGGGGCCACAGTATAAAGTTGGTCAAATAATTCTAACGGGTGCCACACATTTTGATAATGACAGGCTGTTAACAGACCTGGAATTGGAGCCTGGGCAAATTTATTCTCCGCAAAAAGCACGTGCGCATGCCTTGCGGATTCTTAAGCTTTATCATGAGAATGGATATGTTGATGTACAACTCGAGTATCAACATAAATTTACTCAGGCAGGTGACAATGTAGTTGATGTTGAATTTAGTATTGTTGAGGGCAACCAATTCCGGATTGGGCGCGTTGATATAACCGGCAACGAACAGACCCAGGATAGAGTTATCCGGCGAATTTTGGATGAGTTTGATTTTGCGCCGGGTCAGCTTTATAACGCCCACCTGGCTCCCGCCCAGGGGGGAGGTGATTTGGAAAAAGAAGTACAAAGAAGGGCTATGTCCGAGGAGGTAATTATTAGGCCGGTTGTTCCCGCTGAAGGTGCCGATGACCGCAGGGATCTATCAGTGAACATAAAGGAAGGCCTGACCGGGATGTGGAATCCTGGTGTATCTATCGGCAGAGATACAGGTGTTATAGGGCAATTGATTTGGTCTCAGCGCAATTTTGATATTACGGATTGGCCGGAAAGCTTTGGGGAGTTTATCACGATGCAGGCCTTCAAGGGCGCAGGCCAGAGTTTAAGTATCGCACTGCAGCCGGGAACAGAGGTGAGCTATTATTCAGTCGCATTTACGGAACCGTACTTTCGGGACAGGCCAACCTCGCTTACTGTGGCAGGTTCAAGCAGGGAGTGGTGGAGGGAAAGTCACAACGAAAAAACTGCAAAAGGATATGTAGGATTCGAAAAGCGTTATAAAAGCCGCTGGCGCAGCAGTGTTGGCTTTCGAGTTGAGAATATTGAAATTAAAGAACTTGATTACGATGCGCCCCGGGAGATTATAGATGTAAAAGGTTATAATCTTCTCTTTGGGACAAAGTTTGGTCTTGGAAAACATAAAACAGATAATACATATTTGCCGAGCAGTGGTTATGTATACAATGTTAGTTACGAGCAGGTTACCGGTGATTACGGTTTCGGAATTTTGGAAGGTTCAAGTGTATGGTATCGTAAACTCTACGAGGATATTCGGGACCGGAAAACAGTCCTGGCGACAAAGCTGCTTGCTGCGACCACACTATCGAACGCGCCTCCTTTTGAAAAATTTTATGCCGGCGGAATAGGATATTACGGCATTAGAGGATTTGAGTACCGCGGCATCAGTACCAGAGGTTTGCAAACAGGTCTTCCTGCTGGTGTCACACCAAAGCGAAAAGACCCGATAGGCAGCGACTGGATTTTCCTGGCTAATGCCGAGGTGACTGTACCTCTGATAGGCGAGAATGTTTCCGGATTGTTTTTTATAGACAGCGGCACGATAGATACGGGACCATATCGTGCTGCAGTAGGAGCAGGAATACAGATAATGATACCTCAGGTTTTTGGGCCCGTACCAATGAGATTTTCGATTGCTACGCCATTGAAGAAAGATGATGATGACGAAACACAGTCTTTCAGTTTCTTTATGGGAAGGCTATTCTAAGCTGATTATTGAGATATCGAGCAAAGGATCAATCTTGAAAGGATTTTTTATGAAAATTAAAACGATGGTATTGGGATTGTTGGTATGCATGGTTGTTTTGCTTTGTGGCCATACATACAGTTCAGCCCAACCGAGTGAAATGGCCTTGAAAATCGGTGTAATCAGTGTTGAACGAGTTCTTCGGGATTGTAAAGCAACAGCTAAATTCAGGGAACAAATCACCGCCGATAACAAAAAAATGGTTGCAGAGGAGGAAAAACTGTCCTTGGAGATTAAGGCTTTGACAACCGGACTTCAGTCCGGCGCCTTGAAAGTCGGCAGTAGTGACCATCTGGCACAGTATAAAGAGATGTTGCAAAAGCAAGCCGAACTTGAGGCTCTTAAGGAGTTTAATCCTAGGCAGAGTGCACTTAAACAACAACAATGGACGCAGGAGCTTTATCGGAAAATTCTGCAAACAACCAAGGTCCTGGCTTTAGAAAAGGATTTGATTTTAGTGCTCGAAAAAAGCGAACCTGAATTTCCTGTCCAAACCGAACTTGGGATGATTATAGGCACACATAAGGTGCTTTATAGCGGCGGGTGTTTAGATATCACAGATGATGTAATAGCTAAGCTGGATGCAGATGAGAAAAAATCCGAGGATGAAGTCCTCAAATAAAATCGAGGTTCACCAATATCGAAATCGATGTGCAATAAGAATTTGATTCAGTAGATATGGCTTGAATTTTCTTTGGTGACTGGAGCATTAAATCGTTTTATTTTGTATTTGATGTATGGTTTATGATGAAGTTGACGGTCGAACAATTGGCTCAACGTATCGGTGCCGAGTTGGCGGGCGATGTGAATCAATTTCGTCAACAGATAAGCGCTGTTGGGCCGATCGAAGCAGCCGGAAAAAATGAAATCACATTTGTCGCAGATGAAAAACGTAAAACCGCTCTTAGACGGTCGAGCGCAGGTGCGGTCCTTGTCTCATCTCGCTTCGAAGGTTTGAACAAACCGCAATTGATTGTTAAAAATGTAAATGAGGCTTTAATTAAAACATTAAACATTTTCGCACCAAAACTGAAAGCCCCAATTGCAGGTATTGATTCTACGGCTAAGCTTGGCCGGAATGTTAAAATAGCTGATGGAGTATCCATTGGGCCCTGGACAGTGGTTGATGATGGGGTTGAAATAGGCAAAAATAGCGTAATTAGAAGCGGATGTAAAATTGGTCAGAATTCTAAAATGGGCAAAAACTGCCGTATTGACAGCAATGTTGCTATCTATCACAACTGCCTTTTAGGTAATAATATAATCGTTCAGGCAAACAGCACAATCGGCTCAATTGGCTTCGGATATACATATTTCGATGGGGCCCATAGACTTATTCCCCACAACGGAGGTGTAATAATTGAAGATTTTGTGGAAATAGGAGCCAACTGCTGTATTGACAGAGCCAAATTCGGCAATACTATAATTGGAGTTGGAACGAAGATAGATAATCTCGTCCAAATTGCGCATAACGTGGTCATTGGCAAATGCTGTTTGATAGCGGCTCAGGTCGGGATTTCCGGCAGCAGCAAACTTGGCGACGGTGTTGTTTTGGGCGGGCAGGCTGGTCTGGTTGAGAATATTGAAGTAGGACCAGGTACAATGGCTGGCGGCCAGACCGGTATCATGTATGATGTTCCGGCCGGAAAGAAAATAATGTGGACACCCGCACTTGAAGTAACACAAGCGTTGCGAATTATGAGCTTGTTAAAGCGTTTGCCGGAGATGGCCGGGCAGTTAAAGCAACTAAGTAAGAGGTTAGAAGAACTTGAAGCTGCAAAAGACCATAAAGCGTGAAGGTAAGATCCGTGGTCGCGGTCTATTTGGGGGCAAGGAAGCAAAGCTTGTTTTCCGTCCCGCTCCTGAAGATTCCGGAATCACTTTTATTCGGACTGATGTTCCCGAGCCGGTACTGATTAGTGCTATTGCCTCGAACATTGCTGAGCGCAGTCGTCGTACGTCGATAAAGAAAGGTTCTGTTAGTATAGAAACCGTTGAACATTGTCTGGCTGCAGTCAACGCTCTTGAGATTAACAATATGGTCGTAGAAGTCGACGGCCCGGAGCTGCCTGCCCCGGACTGCAGCAGTGCCGAGTATCTTAAAGTTCTAAAGCGTGCCGGTGTTATTGAACAGAATGTCGGCAGGAAAGAATTTGTTATTAACAAACCTGTTACTATTACCGTGGGGGATGCCTCCATTTACGCTCTGCCGTATTCCGGTGACGGATTAAGTCTCACATACGATTTGGATTATAGTGGACATACGGGTATTGGCAGACAGATTTTCAGTTATAAGCTTTCTCCGGAGAGTTTTGAAAAATATCTGGCTCCCGCGCGGACCTTTTTACTTGAGTCTGAAGCAAGACAATTTCATGCACGAGGAATTGGGACACATATTGGCCCTCGTGATCTTCTGGTTATTAATTCAGATGGACCTGTTAAGAATAGTTACAGATTTCCTAATGAGTGTGTCAGGCATAAGATTGTTGATTTAATTGGAGATCTTGCCTTGGTCGGCCGGCCTATCAAGGGCAGAATAGTGGCCTATAAGAGCGGCCATACCTTAAATCAGCAGCTTGCAAGGAAATTATATGAGGCGGCACAGCAGCAGGAGCGCATTCGGGAAGTCGGGACTGATGCGCTTTTGGATATTCGACAGATTGCCAAGATTCTACCGCACAGATATCCGTTTTTATTGGTGGACAAGGTGATCGAAATCGAAGGTGACACTCGAATAAAAGGTATTAAAAATGTAAGCTTCAATGAGCAGTTCTTCCAGGGCCATTTTCCAGGTACGCCCATTATGCCCGGCGTTTTAATTGTAGAGGCAATGGCTCAAGTCTCGGGTTTATTGTTCGCGCAGAGATTAGAGCATACGGGTAAGTTGGCAGTGCTGTTGAGTATGGATAATGTAAAATTGCGAAAATCTGTTGTTCCCGGCGACCAGCTTATTCTTACTTCCGAAACAGTTAGGTTAAGGAAAAGAACCGCACAGTGTCGTTGTCGGGCGATGGTTGGCGATGCGGTAGTTGCCGAAGCGGATATAAGATTTATGCTTGTAGATGATGAGACGGTATAGAAAAAAATTGTGAGTCGAATATGAGTCAAATACATCCAAGTGCTGTGGTAAATCAGAATGCCGATTTAGCTGATGATGTTATAGTTGGTCCCAATTGTGTTATCGAAAGCGAAGTTTCGATCGGGGCTGGTTCAAGACTTGGGCCAAATGTCGTGATAGATAAGAATGTCAGGATTGGGAAAAACAACCAGTTTTTTGCCAATTGTGTGATCGGGAGCCGGCCCCAGTTACTGCGTTTGAATCCGAATACTGAAATTGGCGGTCTTTTGATAGGCGATGGAAATATTTTTCATGAACAGGTTACAATCCATCCGAGCATTTATCCGAACGAACGGACGGAAATTGGAAATGAAAATTTTCTTATGGTTGGTGTTCACATCGGGCACGACTGCATACTTGAAGATAAAATTGTTATGAGCAACTATGTGCAGATAGGAGGGCATTGCAAGATTGAGACCGGGGCCTGGTTGAGCGGGCTGGCTGCATCGCATCAGTTTGTTACTATCGGGAGGTGGTGTTATGTTGCCGGCTTAGCTGGAATAAACAGGGATATACCACCATTCCTTATTATAAGCGGACATTATCCTCAAAGAGTACGCGGTGTTAATGAGCGGGGTATGGTTCGAGCCGGCATGAGCGAGCAACAGAAGGACAATATTTGTCAGGCGTATAAAAAGCTTTATCGCCAGGGGAGCGTTTTGTTGGAAAATGCAAAAACTTTAGCTCAGGAGGATGGACTCGACGAAAATGTTCGTGCGATGATAGATGTCATAACTCAAAGCAGCGAACATCGGTTCGGCAGATACCGTGAGAAGTGTCGGAAGCACTAAGTTCCTCACTCATCAATTGGAGAGAGTTCGGCAACGAGGGTGAAATTATAATTAAGGATACAAGATGCAGAATATAAAAGTACGTACTGCCGTGATTGGTGCAGGTAAGATGGGCGCAATACATGCGAAGGTCTATGCCCAGTTACCTCAGAGCGAGCTTGTTGCCGTGGTCGATATCGATGCCAACAAAGCCAAATCTCTGGCAGAACGATATAACTGTCTGGCCTGCACGGATTGTGTGGATATCCTGAGTAAGGTCGATGCTGTGACAATCGCTACTCCGACTGTGACGCATTTACAGTTGGCAAAAATATTTATAAAAAACAATGTTGCGGTGCTTGTTGAAAAACCCCTTGCCGCTAATGTCATAGAAGGCAGGAAGATTGTTGAGCTTGCGAAAAAGAAAAATAGTGTTGTTGCTGTGGGGCATTCCGAGCGTTGCAATCCGGTTGCACAGGCTATAAAAAGGCTCGATATCGAGCCGAAGTTTATCGAGGCCAACCGCATTAGCCCATATCCTTTTCGCTCAACCGACGTAGGAGTTGTTCTGGATGTAATGATACACGATATAGACATTATTCTGTCTTTGGCCGCAAGCAAAGTTAAAAAAGTAGATGCCGTCGGCGTTAATGTCATTGGGGAAAAGGAAGATATCTGTAATGCGAGGATTGTATTTGTGAACGGTTGTATTGCCAATGTAACGGCTTCGAGGTTAGCTCTGAAAACCGAAAGAAAGGTTAGGGTATTCAGTCGACAGGCATATTTGAGTATGGATTATCTCAAAAAGAGCGGGATGATAATTAAGGCCGATCCCAATATTAATATAGTCAAGTGGATAAACGAGCAGAGAGCTTCGGGCGATTTTAATCTGACGACCGTGAACTGGCCGGACCTGTTGCATATTGAGCAGCTTCAGATAGATGATAAAGAACCGGTGCGTCTACAGCAGGAGGCCTTTTTACGGGCGGTTGCAGACAGGCGGTTTGTACCGGAGGTTAGTGCGGAAGAAGGTCTCGCAGCACTTCAATGCGCAGAGAAGATTCTGGCTTCAGTCAAAAAAAATGAGTGGACTGAGAGAATTGGTAAAAACATTTAGTGGATAGTTCGTGAAGAACATCAAACTATGCATTTATAAGAAATTTAGCTTTGAGACGTTTACTTTATGATCAAAAAGTCTTGGTTGTACGGATTTTTAATAGCTGCTTTGTTGGTTTATGGTTGTGATGCAGAAAAGCAAAAGGTGCCGGCCGAACAGGAGCGAGCTAAGTTAGAGAAAGAAATGGTGCCGATGGAAAAGGAAATGGTACAATTTGAAAGGAACATAGTGGAAGTAGAACGAAAATTAGTAAAGATGGAAACAAGTATGGGGGATATTGTTATTGAGTTGAATGAGCAGGCTGCTCCTGTCACGGCGAAAAATTTTCTCGAATATATTGAGCAGGGCCACTTTAATGGGACCATATCTCATCGAGTCATACCGAATTTTATGATACAGGCCGGTGGCTTCACCGCCCAAATGGTACGGAAAGAGACCCGTGCTCCTATTGTCAATGAAGCTTCTAATGGTCTCAAAAATGACCGTGGAACTATCGCTATGGCCCGCACCTCTGACCCTGACAGCGCAACTTGCCAATTTTTCATAAACCATAGAAACAATGGATCTTTGAACTATGTTGAGAATGTCAGTCCGGGATACACAGTATTTGGAAAGACCATTGAAGGTATGGATGTTGTGGATGCAATCGCGCAGGTAAAAACGACAACGCGGATGGGTATGGATGATGTCCCGGTTGAGCCGGTGATAATAGTGTCGGCGACGGTTGTCTCTGAATAATTTATCGGCGAAACTTCGGATTAGATATCATCAGATTTTCAATCTTAATTTGCTGACAAGTTGATGTGCTAAACGTGTAGGTTCCGGTAGGCGATATTTAATTGCACAAGCCAGGACAATTTCTATTGCCTCATTAAGCAGGCATTTATTCCCAACTGAGACAAATACCGGCTTGACGTTGGTTCGTGTTCTAACTACCGCACCAATTACTTCGCAGTTTGTGGTTTGTAGTTTGTGATTCGTTTTACCTTTCATATATTTTAACAAACTATAGCTACCCTTTTCGAGTTGAGGTTCTTCAAATTGACCAGTCAACCTGCTTTTTGCACAACCGATGGTTGGCTTATCGAAAAACAAACCCAGATGTGCTGCCAGACCTAATCGGCGGGGATGGGCGATGCCCTGACCATCTATAATAAATATATCCGGCTGATTTCGCAGTTTCTCTACTGCCGCAATACAAACAGGGGCTTCACGAAAGGAAAGCAAACCGGGTATATAAGGAAAGGTTACTTTTCGAGTGGCATTGGTTGTTTCGACAGGCTCAAATTCGGGCAGTCGCAAAACGACAACGGCAGCTATAATTTTTTGACCGTCACTGCTGAAAGCACAATCCAGACCGGCTATGGTTTTAGGCCGATTTTTTAGCTTAATATGCTTTACCTGGCTGGCGAGGCGTTTTTGCAGTTCTATTGCCTGCGAATAAGACAAATTCCATTTATGTAGTTTTCCTGTTTGCATAAGAGTGGTTTCTTCAGTTTATATATTTTAATATGCTGGGAAAACATTTTACCTTCCTGCAGGGGTTTGTTACAATCATCCATTTGGTTTTATCGTGGATTTTTTTATAGAGTATCCTTTCATATAAAAGCAGTATGGCAAAGACAATAGAAAAGGCGATTAGAATAACAGGTGCCGCCGAGCACAATCTAAAGAGTATAAGCCTGAGCATCCCACGCGATAAGATGGTAGTAATTACCGGCATAAGCGGCTCCGGTAAAAGTTCGCTGGCATTCGATACCATTTACGCCGAAGGGCGGAGAAAATATGTCGAATCGCTCAGTACTTACGCCCGGCAGTTTCTCGAACAGATGCAAAAACCATCAGTTTCAGAAATTTCAGGTTTGCCTCCTACCATTGCGATTGAGCAGCGAAGCGCCAGCAGCAATCCCCGTTCGACAGTGGCTACAACAACTGAAATATACGATTATTTCAGGCTGCTTTTTGCCCGTGTGGGTCAGCCGCATTGTTGGGTATGCGGCAAAGAAATCTCCAGCCAACATCCCTCACAGATAGTGGAGTCGATTCTCACCTGGCCCCAGGATACAAAAATTCAGATTTGTGCTCCTTTGGTTCGCGGTAAAAAAGGAGAGCACAAAGACGTTATTACCGGAATACAGCGTGAAGGTTTTGTTCGTGTTCGGGTGGATAATACCGTTTACGATGTACGTAATGTCCCTGCGTTGAATAAACGCAAAAAACATGATATTGCAGCAGTTGTTGATAGGTTGGTCATTAAGGATTCGATTCGTGTTCGGTTGGCTGATTCTGTGGAGACGGCGTTAAAGTTGGCTGATGGAATTCTTCTTATCTTAAATCAGAAACCGAATGCGGACAAGCAAAATGGCGGCGATGGCCGATGGAAAAAAGTTATCTTTAGCGAAAAATTTGCCTGCCCCGAACATCCGCAGGCCAGTCTTGCGGAACTCTCGCCACGGTTGTTTAGCTTCAACAGCCCGTATGGCGCCTGCCAGGGCTGCGATGGTTTGGGGACTATTCTGGAGTTTGATCCGGACCTGATTGTGCCGGATAAAAGCGTCTCGCTTGAAAACGGCGCTATCGATGCCTGGCGCAAGGGCGGCAAGAGAATGAATATATTCTATAACAGGTTAGTCAAACGATTCTGCAGGAAGGTAGGTATCAGCAAATCGATACCTTTTGAGCAGATACCTGCAGAGTATAAGAGAATCCTGATGTATGGAACAACACCGGCCGACGAACAGAAATACGGTTTGTGGTTTGAAGGAATTATCCCGAACCTAACCAAGAGGTGGAAAAATACAACAAGTGAGTATGTTAAAACAAGATTGCACGGTTATTTATCCGAACAGCCGTGTCGTAGTTGTAATGGTGCTCGGCTTCGGCCGGAGGCTATTGCTGTTCACATTGGTGGCAGGAGCATACATCAATTGACCGCACTGAGCATCGAGAAGGCACAGAAGTTCTTCAACAATCTGAAATTTGACAAGGAAAAGTCAGTAATTGCCGCTGCAATATTAAAGGAAATCAATGCACGGCTTAAATTTATGATGGATGTCGGGCTTGGATATCTGACGCTCGACCGGACAAGTAGTACCCTTGCCGGCGGTGAAGCCCAGCGAATCCGTTTAGCTACACAAGTCGGTAGCGGTTTGGTTGGAGTCTGTTATGTGCTCGATGAACCCACGATAGGTCTGCATAAGCGCGACAACGACCGATTGTCGAGAATTTTGCAGCATCTTACCCGGTTAGGCAATACGGTCATAGTAGTTGAGCATGATGAGGATATTATCAGAAAAGCGGATTACATCATCGATATTGGACCGGCTGCCGGTGCACAGGGCGGTGAAGTTGTTGCCCAGGGCAGCCTTGATGATATTATTACCTGTGAAAAGTCACTGACCGGCGAGTATTTGAGTGGTAAAAAAAGTATAGCTTTGCCGGTAGAACGGAGAAAATACAAACTTTCGAAATGTATCGAAGTAAAAACTGCG
>CAZMWN010000003.1:0-31193 GCA_964569935.1 uncultured Pirellulales bacterium | reverse complement strand
TACAAAACAGATTCCTCAATACAGCATTGTAGTTCTACTCTCTGTAGAGCGATACTTACCTGCTCATCAAGATTATAGTTTTTGTATAATTTATTCGGACTGAGGCTGTTGTTCCGGGATTGCCGTTACTTTTGTCCAATTTGCCGTTTCCTCAATGACGATTTCTCCCGTTCCGCTGTAGGCTAAACAGTAGCCATCCGCAATCCAGCCCTGTACAGTAGTTGTATAGCTAATGGATTCATCTACATCAGGGGTGTCAGGATTGTCAGCCGCGGAAAGTAGCGGTAACATCAGCGTCCCTTGCTCGATATTCAATGTACATATATTTGCAGGGTGGACATCAGTAGCCATGGCGACTCCGTTGAAGGAGTACATAATCCCGCCGTAGAGGTTCGCTTTGCCGCCCAGCCACAGAGTATCGCGAATGATAGCCGTACCGCTCCACTGGTTATATGTAGTATACGGCCCACCGGTCCACCACCAACTATGGCCCACGAGGAAGTTTATGACATCCATCCAGCCTCCACTGCCGCCTGCGCCTAAATTAATCGAAGGACTTGCATTGGGATCGGCGCCCACTGAAACCATTCCTACCCAGGCTGGACTCGTATAGCTGCCACCCTCGATATTAACACTAATAGTACCAAACTCCGGTCCCCAAACATCCAAGGCATCTGTTGTTGCAATGTCCCCTGGACCAATCGTCGGACCTACCGGATTATTGGGATCGATATTAGTATCAGGATTGATTCGGGTGTTACTCGTACCAGGCCCCGGTACACCTGCAGACCAGTTGTTTGGATCCATCCAGCGTCCGTTTCCTGTTGCGTTCGTCCAGTTGTTTTGCGCGGACGCACTGCTGACCATAATCACCATTAAAACTAAAAGAGAAATTTTTTTGTATGACATGACTGATCTCCTCATAAAAAAGTGTTTATATTCTGGCAACACACTAAAATGTTCTTTTTTCTTAATTTGACCTGTGCTTGTTATGCACAACTTTCTTATATCCTGACTTTACCTCCATCCTGTTGATATTTATTGTTGCCGTTCCATCCTCTATACACAAAACATGCCCAGATATTATACACACTACTCTGCGTTCATGTATCTCACATGATCGCACTACTTATACACCCAGGACTCAATCTTTACTCATGTTCAAAATTTTATTCTTCTAATAACAAAAATCGCGATAATCCTGACCGCATGTTAGAATAGCCTACTTAAAAGTATATGACAGTCCCTGTTCTCCTAAACGCGGGATACATTAATTCTCTATCTGGTTCGCATAGTGGTGCCCTTCTCCTGTATCCAATAATAGCACCGGTTTTGCAAATACACACCAGTCACACCTGTAAGACCGTTGATAGTCTCCAAGCCGATCAATATCGCCGCCATCCGTTGTGATCAATGTCAGAAAACGGTCTGAAGGGTTCAGTTCAACGGACATGTCACTTAGGACGCCCTTGAGTGTGATGTTGCGTCGAGACGCCCGGACCTGGCCATCCACAAGTACCCAAAAATCTGCATTACACGAAGCGGGCTCTTCAAAATCCGCAATGCCGGTTTGTGCAACAAAATGGGTTATCCTAATATCCGGGCATAAAGCTCGGATGGCATTCAAATCAAATGTGATCCCGAGGTTAGCGTGCATCATTAAAAAGGGATTGGAGGGATCCCCATAGGTCTGTCCGTCAAACCTTACAATGCCTGTTCTCGAATTCCAGGCCCAAGCCCAAACACCTGGCTTGGGTGTGACGCTAAGATTGGCATGGCATTCTCCATTGGTCTGGGGGCAATCTGAAAAAACATGTCCTTGGGAACTGACGATCTGTTGGGATTGTCCATCCGGAATGAAAAGACCGTCGATAAACGGATTGGCTTCAAGCGTGTGATACTGGTTGCTTTTGCCACTGCTGTAAAGTGTCTCTACATAGCCCTCTATGGGGTCCACGAAAACGTTGTTTTGGCCGGTGCCCAGTCCATTTCCCCCGCCGACGATATCCGCGAGGCTTAGTTGTTTACCCGGAACAGCAAATCCTTTTCTTTGAGACAATGTGCGTGTAAACAAGCGCGGACGATCAACGAGCGGTACCTGAGTGATATGATTCTCATGATCGATCAGGGCAGCTTGGCCTTCTTCCAGCAGTGTCGCTTCTTGCGTATTCTCACGCGTGTTCAAGCCGAGCCCTACTTGTCCGGCGAAAACATGAACTTCCGCACAACGATCGTTGTCGGCTAAGACACCGAACTCCGTACCATAATCCACAATGTGTGACTGAGATGTATCGATCCTAAATCCTCGTGCCGGTTCAGGAACCCTGGCTGTCATTGAGCCGCTTTTGAGAAACAGTCGGTTTCCGGTTTTCAGTTCAAATGTCGCCGGGGCCTGTATGATGACTTCCGCTCCCCTTTTAAGTTGAATTCTGGCATACCCCTCTTGTAATTGCAGTTGTTGCGGGCTGAGTTCGATACCCGTTTCCACTGAATCAGCCCATCGCGCCTCGACCGTCTCCTTAACTATTGCTACCTTGGGATCGCCTTTAACCACGACGAACACGATTAACAGTGCCAACAGCATTATCATGCAGACCGCCATCCTCTTGGCTATCTTCATGCCTGCTCTGGTAACACAAATAAAACCATCTCTCACGATATGTGCGGCATCAATGATATTCGATCGAGGTCTATAATATGTGCGCTGCTGCGTTTCTTGTTCCTCTAAAAGAAACGCATCTAATTGCGCTTGGGCATATTGTTCTATCAATCTTGTCTTTTCGTCTTCTGATATCTCAGATTTGAATCTAATCGAATCATGATCAGACTCTGTCTTCGATGCCGTTGAGAGCAGATCCGTCAAGAATTCTTCCGGTTTCATGTCGGAAATGCCCTCGAGGGACTTGGGCAAAACACCGACACGCTCGACCAGTCCGACGGATAGAGTCACGAACTCGAGGTAATACGGTAAGGCAGCCTCGTTTGTAGTCAGTTCATGCTCGAGTTGGGCAAACTCCTCGGGTGTTATCCTGCCGTCCAGGGACAGCACGATCCATTCTGCTAATTCTGCAGGTATCTCATGAGGACTACTCATGCCAGTTCCTCCCAACCCAAGGTCCTGCGCACACAGTGCAGTAAAACGTCGTGGATGCGGGCCAACCGTTTATAGATACTCTGCATGGACCGGCCCAAACCCACGGCAATATCTTTCACGTCTTGCTCTTTTTCATAACGCATCTTGACCAATTCGTAGTCTCTGCTATTCAGCTTGCCAATACAGTAACGCAGGGCCTGCATACGGACATCGACCCGATCAGAGAAAGATTCGGATTTTTCCATGATTAATTTCTGAATATGCGGACTGAACTGCAAATTCTTAATGGTCTTCTTGCGACGGGCATTGAGGATTTGATACTTGGCCACAGTCGCGCCCCAGGAGGCAAAGCTGGTGCCCTGCTGAAACTGATCAAACTTCGACCACATCACCAAAATCGTTTCTTGAAAAAGATCCTCTGCATCCTGGTAATTTGGTACCATACCCAGAATAAAGGCATAGATCCGCTTATGGTTGGCCATAAGCAGTTGCAAAAATATATTCGTTTTTGACATATTACCCGTAAAATTATAGTCCTACCCATATAAAATGTAACAACCAATGACTTATTCAACCCCCATCTTTATCTTTTCATAAAAAATTTCCTATCCGAAAATGACATTAGCGGTAGCACTTAATCTTAAAGATAAAGGCATATCCACAGGATTTTCATAGGTTTTTGGATAGGTTCTAAGAAAAAATGATGTTAAAGCAATAATTATCCGCAAGGCTGGGGGCGAAATTGTATTACATATGACGTATATTAACGCGCCCGGCAGGACTCGAACCTGCAACCTTCGGATTCGAAGTCCGCGACTCTATCCAATTGAGCTACGGGCGCAAAGAACCATTAGGCTGCCGTATTATAAGCGTTTTTAATCTGGATTGTCGAGCCTTTTTTCAACAACTGATTCATTGTCGAATGTTAGAAGTCAACGGTGATTTGTTTGGCCTGTTTGATGGCTTCGGCAAGTTTTTCCTGGGCCGTATCGGGACCGCCCTGTAAGGTCGGTTCAACGATGATGGATTTGATATCCTTGAAACCGATGAAGCCAAGTATTAATTCGACGTACTTTTTTTGCATGTCCAAGTCTTCAGCTCCGCTGCCGGGTGAGTATTGACCACCTCTTGAATAAACAACCAATACCGGTTTGCCACCGGCAAGACCTTCGTAGCCTTTTTCCTGGCTATATGTAAATGTATAGCTTGGCTGGACCAGGTTGTCGATGTACTGTTTGAGCCGGTATGGAATGCTGAAATTCCACATGGGAACGGCAAGGACATATTTGTCGGCGGATTTGAATTGCTCAATCAACTTCTCGACGTTCTGCCATGCCTTGAGCTGCTCTTTTGTATGTTCTTGGCCGTGCATAATCGCATATTTGGCCTGGACCGCGAAGCCATCGAAGGGGGGAATCTTTTCGTCAAAGACGTTTAATGTTACTATCTGGTCGCCCGGATGCACTTTTTTGTACGCATCAATGAATGCGTCGGCGGCGCGAATACAATATGAACGCTCACCTCGTGGTGAGGCCTGGATATATAACAGCTTGCTCATGATTTGTCTCCTTTCACAACTTTCCTTTTTTCAATCATCCATCTTGTTTTTATAAAATTAAGCTATAAATTCTCAACCTTTTCACTGGATGATTACTCGGTAACCTTTAGAACGATTTTGCCGAACTGCCTGCCGGCTTCCATTTTTCCCGTCGCTTCTTTTACCTTTTCCAGCGGTAGCACGGAATCGATAATTGGTTTTAATTTTGCCGTTTCTAAAGCCCTCAACATTTGTCTGCAATCCTGGTCCGAGCCCATCGTTGAACCCATAACTGTCAACTGGTTCCAATAGAGAGTTCGTAAATTCGTTGGTGCTTCGGCACCGGATGTCACGCCGCATAAAACTATCTTCCCACCTCGACACACCGCCGCGAAATCAATCGGCCAGGTGGCGGCTCCAACCGTATCTATAACAATATCCACTCCGAAGCCTGATGTAATTTCTTTAACACACTGTGCTACATCGTCAACTGATTTATAATTAATTGTATGGTCGGCACCGATTTGAGCGGCACGTGCGAGTTTTTCATCCGAGGATGATGTGACGATTACTTCAGCATAAGCCAGATTGGCAAGCTGCAGCGCACATAGAGCCACGCCACCTCCTATGCCGTGTATCAGGACCGTCTGTCCCGGTTGGAGCTGTGCCCGTGTCATAAGCATTCGCCATGCTGTAACATATGCTAATACGAAAGCTCCCGCCTCATCGAAATTCATATGCGAAGGTTTGGGTAAGATATTGCGTGCCGGTACCGCCACCTGTTCTGCAAATGTCCCCGGCCGAGTCAGGCCCAGCAGCCCAAATGTGGGACACTCGCTTTGCTGGCCGCGATTACAATATTCACAAGAGCCGCAACTCAGGCCCGGATTGAGAATTACTTCGTCACCTACTCTGACGTTCTTTACATTTGCACCAACGGCGACCACAACTCCGGCGGCATCGGAGCCCAGGATATGAGGTTTGGCAGTTTTCAGACCGCCTCTGCCTTGTCTGACCCAGATGTCCAGATGATTCAGACCGGCCGAATGTACTTTAAGAATAACTTCATCTTCGGCAAAGCTCGGCTCAGGGACATTTTCTAATTTTATCTGCTCCAATCCACCATGCTCATAAATAACTACCGCTTTCATCGTTGGTCTCCAATCAAAAATCTTCAGTTCTATTGACAGATGTTATGCTTTATTCGAAAATGCCCGGTTTCTAATTCAATGCTGATAGTGCCTTTCTCGATTGGTTCGGGAACAGGATCGGCCAGGGGCAAACCAAGCACGTTGAAATCACCTCGCATCGTGAATGCATGGGGCAGGCAGCGATGACCGGGAACTCGGCCTGATTCTGTCATGGCGTTGTAGAGATTTCGTGTTAAGGTAAATGTCACCGTACCGGCTCCATTATCTTCCCATGTCACTTCTGGATCGGATTCGAACGGGCTGGTTGTAGCACCCATGGATAAAAGTGGAATATCCGCCCCGGCAGAAGCTCCCTTTGCGAGGACCTGAAATGGATGTACTGTGTAATTTATGACGGTTACCTGATATCGCCTGCCAATATAGACGGTTAATGTGGGGTCTTCCTGGCCGATACTTGTCACCAGTCCGGCATCGGCAGGCGAGAAGGCATCAAGCCTGTATAAGAAAGAACCCACGTTGCCAAACGTCCAGGCCACATCGTAAGAGGCTGCCTTAACCGCCACGGAAGCACACATAAATGTGATTAAATCCGCTAAAAATCCAAAAGAAAATTCTCGTTTGTTCATGGTTTCTTCCTTTTTTCTTTAGGATATTATATAAGATAATCCATTAAGCTTTAATTAATTCTACTAATTTGGTAGGATATATGTTTGCTATTTAAATATATATTTACTGTGAAAATAAAAAAAAGGCTGCAAGTTATGAGCTTACAGCCCGAATATTTTATGAGATAATGTTAGATCAAAGCATGTCGGTTTTAACTAACATATCCTTTAATTCTACGTTGAAAATTGGAATTCTCTCCCTGTTTAACCTGTCGTTTAGTCCATATTGTATATATATACAGAGCCTGAATTTTCTCCTTTATCATCGTCGCCGTATGCACCTATAATTGCATAACTGCTGCTTATTGAGAGAGTACTACCAAAGTTATCCTCGTATTTCCCGTCGGATGCACGTAGCTTTGCCTGCTGTGTCCAACGGTTGTTTTCACACTTGAACATATAGACGGAGCCTTCAATATTTCCTGTGATATAATCACCAGGCGCTCCTATTATTGCCGTGTTTCCACAGATTGAGACCGATTTACCAAAGTGATCATCAGTTGCACCATCTGAGGCGATAAGCTTGGCCTGTTCAATCCAATTGTCTCCCTGAAGTTTGAATATATATGCAGAGCCTCTATCATGTATTTGATCGTCATTGAGATACGCTCCTAATATTGCATAATCTCCGTTGAGTGCAACGGAATACCCGAAACAATCTTGAATTGAGCCGTCCGACGCAAGTAACTTGGTATGTTGTGTCCAATCTATACCCTGACGTTTGAAAATATATGCCGCGCCACGTTCATTGTTGTCACGATATGCCCCGGCAATTACGTAGTCACCGCTTATGGATACTTCGCATCCAAATTCATCATCAAGGGCCCAATCTTCGGCGATGAGCTTGGCCTGCTGAATCCAGTTGCTTCCTCTGCGCATGAAAATATGTGCCGCGCCACATCCCAAATCATCACCGATTGCGCCTATTACTGCATAATCGCCATCAATTCCAACTGAGGAACCAAATTTGTCACCTTCTCCCTTGTCCCAGTCCCAGGTTGTCAGTTTTTTCTGGTGTGTCCAGTTGTCTCCTTGTCGATGAAATATATATGCTGAGCCAATTTCATCGTTAATCAAGGGAGCTCCTACTATAGCATAATCTCCGCTTATTGAAACCGATTTACCAAATTGGTCGAATGTGCTACCATCCGGCGAAGTCAAAATTTCCTGCTGTATCCAGTTACTTCCCTGATGCTCGAAGATATATGCCGAACCACTACTTAATCCTTTATCATCGTTACCGTATGCCCCGACAATCATATAGTTACCACTGATCGAGACAGAGCTTCCAAAGTAATCTGCGGCTTCGCCATCTGATGCCGTCACTTTTGAGCTGACACTCACAGTATCATCACAAATAGTTAATCGAATATTGGGTATATATTCACTATAGTACAATGAGTCATACGAGGCACCAGACCAATTTAGCGGATCTCCAGCTTCACTATCTGAAAATTGAATCAGACTCCTTGCCGGGCCGATAAGGGATGCACTACACTGACCGTTTTCCGTATAGAAGTCGTTATTATGGCTAAAGTCCACCAGCAGATTGTCCGTGCCGTTGTAAACAAATGGTCTCTGGAATTCGAAAGTTCGCCATCCTGTGCTATCAACATCCTCATCATTCTGATATACAACTGTCCAGTCACTACCATCCAGATAGTAATCACTTATGGATTCATAACTACTTCTTTGGGTATGTTTTAACCTGATTGTCCAGTTGTTCAACATTTGTCCGGGAATCATTGTGACATCAAGTGCCAGTGAAGTAATCAATCCACTTGTCTCTATCTCACTGGCTAAATAAATCACCTGTGTACGACTATCATGATAATATGTATACATCGGGCATACCCAGCTTTTGGTCTCCGTACCGATGTTAATAGTCTGACAGTCCTCAGTGTCCGGAATATCAATAAAGGGTGTCCATTGCATCCACTCTGTAATCAGAGCTTGGTTTTCCTGTCCGAGCCGAACTCCGCCATTTACAGGTGTTGGATCTTCTGTACCTCCCCCATGAATGCCAATGATGCGATCTTGTTCGAGAATCCCATTACTGCTGCGAATTGGTGCACCGCTATCTCCCCCGGATGTATCAACCCAATAATTTAGAATACTCGAATTCATAGCAACAATTTCGCCGGACCCTTCCCAGAATGCCTGACTGTTGGGTTCTTCATCCAAAGTTCCTAATTTGACCTTCTTTGGGTATCCCGCTATATAGATAGTGTCACCAACTGATAAGAATGAGTTAGAAAACTCCACTGGCATATATGTATTAATCTCAGAAAAAGATTCGTTGAATAAGACGGCCCCGTAATCATATTCAACGCTTTGCTCCCCGGCAATGAATTGAGAATTTGTTCGAAGCTCTGCACTATTTTTTGTTCCATACGGCCTAATCACGTCGGCATATTCATGATCTTGTTTCTGTCCTGGAGTGATTGTGATGTTGTTTTCTGCCCATGAATTGGTTGCTTGATGGTAAACATTATGCCCACATGTGAGAACCATATATGGGGTTACGATACATCCTGTTCCTCTGTAACTATTGGGAACTGAAGGGAATTGTATCCCTCCGAGATAACAGTGAGTATTCCACGGATAAGAAGAAGTATTGGTAATACGCGTCCTATCATCGGTTCCAATGGATATTTCAGGCGTAAAAGGCTGCTCATCATTAACTAATAGCTCTTCAATACTTATAAGGTTTAGCCGCGTATCAAAAGGATCAAGAATTACGACATTTTCTGGTTTTGGTTGCGATTCTGTTAATAGTGAGGATGCCGTTAATAGTATTTGTGCTTCATCTGCTGATAATGGTTTCTGGTTAGGTTTTTTCATTAAAATGCACACACATGAAACGTCTTGGCCTGTTACGATGTCATATTCTTCCCACAAATAAAAAGTATTCTCGATAATCTGAGCTACTGTTCGAGGAGCTTCAATATTTTCAATATCTTCCGGACAGTCGCAGATATTCAATTCCAAAAGAGATATGGATTCAGATTTCAGGTGTTCTGAAAGATCTTCCCATTTTATATTTTCTAATTCCCCATTTATGGTCTTCGGGAAAGAGGCCAAAATTATAAGGGGAATTAATAGAATATAAATTCTTTTTATATGAGACTTTTTTGGGCATAAGCTCCCAATATGATCAAGACAGGCACCTTCAAGTCCGCGTGCAGGTTGGGCTTGTGATTGAAACATCTCGATTACGTGTTCCATTTTCTTCTCCTTGAAAGAATTGATAGTAATTTTTTGCACGACTATTGCGTAAGTTTGCGAATGTTGTAAGAGAGTCCTAATGCGGAAAAAGATGAGTTGCCTGTCATCTTCCTCTTATTTCCCGCCTCTCAAACTGCGCCAGAGAAAGTTTATTATACAACAGCCCACATTACTGTCAAGCAAAAATCCTCATGAAAATCAGTGAAAAATGTGGATGGACCGACAACGATCTTTTAAAGATTCATTCACTATTATTCATAGTTTATATTAACTTAATATATTCATAAGCCGGACATAACTTCTATATAATCTCAATGTGTACTCTAAATTTGACCTAATTTTAGTTACAATCTGAGGATACAATGTTGGACCATGTGCTTTCACAGGCAGCATTAGTATAACAAATCGACCAGTCATGCAACATCGGCGTAACAGTCGAATCATCCGAAGATAGATTCGCCCGTAACCTGATAGTCTTTTCAGTTAATCCGCTTAAATCAGTCCCGCTGAGTATGTTTCTATATCCGGAGATTGGTGTCGAACCTGTTTGTCCTAAAACATCTACAGTAATTGTTGTGCCCGCCGGCGTCGTCGCATTGAAAGTCATAATATCCCATGTATCATCGTCATTGATACTAATCGGGATTGAGATTATGTTACCGGATAGTCCTTCATCGCTTGTTGAGCCATAAGTACGAAGGTTGTCCCAGAAGATACCTTCGGTGTATTTTCCCGTTTCTTTTACTTCAACCCTGAGTATTAAATCTTTTAAGCCATTAATATCTGAAACGTCAATTGATATATTGTAGTATGGATCCAGGAAATTAGAGGGTGTAGGGGCCATCCATACAATGTCATTTCCAATAAGGATTTTTGCTGTAAGGTGGTATGCTAATGCATTGCAATAATCGAATATGAGAATATCAACTCCCGTCCAATCTATAGTCTGTACCGTGTCGACAAAATCGCCCTCTGTATAAGTGAAGTTATCATTTAGAATTGTACCCAAAACATAATTACCATGGGACACCCAAATGTCTCCCGGATAGCCACCGGTGTAGAACCCAAGTATAAAATCGGTACTTCTTATGTGCCATCCTCCGGGTTCTTCAAAACTCGGATTTTCTATAACATAAACTAATTCATTATCCTGGGTACTGTCGCTAACCGGCAGCACTACATCGCCATCCTCTGTAGCTATTGTATCTGTCAGCGTGTCTGTTTCAAATTCGAACTGGCTGGTCTGGAGCCATTGTTCCTGGGGTCTGGCCTTAACACGATACCAGTACACCTGATTTGGGTCCAGGTTGTTAAATGTATGGTTTTGATTAAGTATCCAGCCGCTATTGGCGACGACATTGTTAAATGTTGAATCGATAGCCACTTCTACATAATAGAGAATATTTGCGAGCTGTGCAATTAATGACCATGAATCCAGAGTACCTGAAGATATGAAGCCATCATCGGTGATTTCAAGCTGCCATGTTCCGCGTATATCTTTACCAGTCAAATCGTCGAGGTTTCCTTCCGGGCGAAAGGAACCTGTAAATGGTCCTGTTCCTTCAGTGATGGATTGAGATGCTTCGCTATCGAGTATCGTGTCATAGAAGTTATCTGATGAACTTCCCACGTCGGTGAAAAGCTCAACTTGCGTACTATCCGGTGCAATCAGATAGACGTCCAGCTCTGAGTTCCATTCGTGACTGATATTAACCTTTACGTTAAGATCATCAATGATACCAAAGTCATTGATAACGAGATTTGATGTTCTTGTCCCGTTACTTGGAATGGTTTCCGATGATAGTGAACTGTATTCCTCCGTGTTACTTATAACATCCCATGAGATTGTATCGCAGATTCCTCCGGGAACACATGGTTCGCATTGAATAACCGGAGGTTCCAAAAGCAGCTCTTCCTCCTGTTCCTGTTCAATGATTAAGCACCATGAATTCAACGTTCCGGTATCACCATCGGTTGAATCTGTAACTTGAAGTTTCCACGTGCCTGTCAAGCTTTTGCCATAGAGTTCGCTTAGATCGCCTTGGGGTTTGTAGGTTCCCGCAAACGGTGATAATTCGCTGCTAATCGGCGTTAATGCTTCGTTGTCAAGAATCGTATCGTCGAATTCATCTCCGTTGAATCCGACCCTTCTAAATAACCTAACCTCCGTGTCATCGGGAGCAATAAGAGAAACTGTCAGGTTTGAAATATATGTGTGGCTGATGTTGAGCTTGACATTTAAATCTGTAATTACTCCGGTATCATAAATTGTCAGTGTTGAAGTTACCGTCCCTGGATCTGGAATATTAATAATCCCATCGGTTGAGCAATATTCAGTACTGTTTTCAGGTGTTCCCGCGGCCAAAACATTAATGTTCCCAGAATTTATAGATATTGTTAAGAGAGCTATTAAAAATAATGACAGTAGTAAAGAGCAGGGTCGACCTGAACCAAACTTACTAAGTTCGAACATTCGTTGCTTTTTGAATTGAAATATATTGATTCCGCGTTCCATTTTCTTCTCCTTGAAAGAATTGATAGTAATTTTTTGCACGACTATTGCGTAAGTTTGTGAATGTTGTAAGAGAGTCCTAATGCAGAAAAAGATGAATTGCTTGTCACCTTCCTCTTGTTTCCCGCCTCTCAAACTTCGCTAGGATATAAATATTATACAACGGCTCACATTACTGTCAAGCAAAAACCTTCAAGAAAATCAGTAAGAAAATGAGGATATACCAAAAATATTCGTCTCAATGGTCATTCCGAATTATTTATGGTTCATCAAAATATGATATATCATTTTAACAAACATTATTTCTGTGCAATCTTGACATATGCCATTCTATAAGACAAAAAAATCAATCTCCGGAAGTTGAAATAAGTATTGCTGTTTCGATGAAATCTTGTTAACAAATACGCCAATGCTCGAGCAAAAGATGAAATATCGAATTTTCATAAGTGCCGCTGAGCCAAGCGCCGATGCCCACTGTGCAGGCTTGATAACTGCCTTGAAAGAAAGTAGTTATGATATCGAATTTGTCGGGGTGGGAGGTCCAAAAATGGCTGAGGCCGGTTGTGAACTGCTCGAAGTAACTTCCGGCAAAGCGGTTATGATTTACAAGGCTTTCAGGCACGTCATCCATTTCTACAAGCTGATAAAACGCATAAAAAATTATCTGATCGAGAACAATGTCGATTTGGTTATTGTCTGTGATTCACCTGCTTTTAATTTCCACATAGCAAAAGCTGCGAAAAAAGCAGGGATAAAAACGCTTTTTTATGTAGCCCCACAGCTTTGGGCCTGGGGTCGCTGGCGTATTGGAAAACTGCGGAAAAACTGCGATAAGCTTTGCTGCATACTGCCATTTGAACAGGAATGGTTCGGCCAAAAGGGTATTGATACGATTTTTGTTGGCAATCCACTTCTTGATAAATTGGATATTAATACGGCTGAATCCAAAAAGTATGCCGATTTTATGCCGGAGAATGCAAGAATCGCCCTTATGCCCGGTTCGCGAGCTGCTGAAATCGATTCGCTGTGGCTTCCGATGCAGCAGATAGCAATTCAATTAAAGAAGAAATATCCGGCAGTGACATTTATCACTGTTGCTGTAGATGCTGAGCGACAGAAAATATTAAAAGCTAAACAGGTTCCGGGTTTCGAATGTCACTATAGTATTGATTCTGTTCATCATACCGCCGGAGCGGTTGATTTTTCGATTATTGCTAGCGGCAGTGCCACTCTGGAAGTAGCTGCGGTTGGTTGCCCTATGGTAATAATGTATCAATCCAGCAGAATTCTGTGGCATCTGGCAGGGCGTTGGATTGTTAGAACAAAATACCTGTCATTGGTAAATATCCTGGCCGGCCGGGAGTTAGTGCCGGAATATATGCCGTATTTTAGCTCTGTTGAGCCGATTGTTGATAGCATAGGAAGTTTTTTGGAAGACAAAGACAAGCTGATTCAAATCAGCAGTTCGCTGATTGAGTTAATCAAGCCGTTGGCAGATAAAGAAGCTCGCCGGGAAGTCGCTAAGATAGCAATCGAAATGTTATGTTAGATTATTAAATAGGCCTGTGATTCTTATTGAAAAAATATAGTGACATTCGAAAGATAGATTTCTCAGCGACTCTGGCTATGGTCGGCACCGTGGCTTTTTGGTCGTTGGGGCCGATCTTTATTACATACCTTACGGGCTATTTGGATTCCTGGACCCAAAATCTGCTTCGTTATTTAGTGGCTTGTTTGTTCTGGCTGCCGTTTCTTGTCCTTGCCGTCAGGGCAAACAGATTTGATCAAAGGATCTGGCGAAAGGCTATTATGCCGGCCGTGGCAAATCTTGCGATGCAGAGTTTTTATGCAGGTGCTTTCTATTACATCGGCCCGGCATTTATGGTCCTGCTGACGAAAACGAACATCATCTGGATAGCAGGTTTTTCGTTTATATTTTTTCCGGATGAAAGGCCATTAGCCAGGAGTAAACGTTTCTGGTTTGGATTGGTACTTTCGGCAATAGGAGTGTTGGGCGTCATGTATTTTAAGGAGGATTTTGCTACTATCAGGACTATGACCGGCATAATTCTTGCATTTGCAATGGCCTTTATGTGGGCGGTGTATGCAATATCGGTGAGAATTGCGTTCAGGGACATAAACTCATCTCACGGTTTTTCAGTGATAAGTATATACACGGTTGCAGGGCTTTTTGCACTTGCGTTTTTATTTGGAAATCCGAAGGACTGTATGCAGATAGGCCCTTTACCATGGATGTTTATTGTGGTTTCCGGCGTGTTATGCATAGCTTTGGGCCATGTGCTATATTACGCTGCGATGAGGCGTATCGGAGCTACCATTCCGGCGCTGGTGATATTAGCGCAGCCGTTTATCGTTCTTGCGATTTCATATCTTGTTTACGGTGAATCTTTGAATTTTCTGCAGATACTTTTCGGAGTTGTTCTTTTGGCAGGCTCAGCTCTTGCTATCTGGGCACAACAGCACTTAAAGCGTGATGTGTAACTTATGATTCAAGCTGTCTGCCAACATCTATTTTCGGGAATCCGCCGTTGAATAATTGACAATCACTAACAATGAACCTTAGAATATTGCTTTCTACATAGAAAACCGTATGCAGCTAAGCTTTAAACGGGTGACCATGAATGTTTTTTTGTAAGGAGTCTATTATGTATAAGTTTTTAAAAGTATTCATCGCAGTATTAATACTACTTATTGCATTTTCTCAAACTCAGGCTTTATCTCAAACCCGTGAGAGGTCGGAAGTCCGAGCTGAATATAAATGGAAGCTGGAAGATCTTTACGAGACAGATCAGGCATGGAACGAGGCCAAAGAAAAACTCATAGCTGGGTTTGATGAAATAGAAAAATATAAAGGCAAGCTGGCCGAATCCGCATCCGAATTGCTGGCTTGTCTTGAATTCAACAGTGATATTTCAAAAGAATTCGGACGTTTGTTCAGTTATGCTTCAATGAAATCCGATGAGGATGTGCGCGATTCGAAATACCTGGCAAAGAAGCAGGAAATGCAGCAGCTCGGCACCGATTACAGTTCCAAGGCGGCATTTATTACCCCGGAAATTGCTGCGATGGACAAGCAGAAAATCGATGCGTTCATCAAGCAGGAACCGGGGCTGAAAATATATAAGATGCCTTTATATGACATACTTCGCATGAAGCCTCACACATTATCAGAGAAGGAAGAAAAGATTCTGGCCGAAGCTGGATTGTTGGCTGATGGGCCGTCCTCGATTTTTGGCGTCTTCAGCAATGCCGAGTTACCTTATCCTAAAATTGAGTTAAGTGACGGCACAGTCGCAGAGCTCACCAAGGCCGGATACGCTCGCTATCGGGCTTTACCTAATCGAATTGACAGGGAAGCTGTATTTCAGGCATTCTGGGAAGCCTTTAATAAGTTCAAAGGCACTTTCGGAACGCAGCTTTATGCGAATGTTAAAAAGGATATGTTTTACGCCCGCACTCGTAATTATGAATCTTCGCTGTACAGCGCACTGGATCAGGACAATATTCCAACGGGAGTATATATAGCCCTGATTGAAAATGTCACCAATAATCTTGATTCGTTTCATCGTTATTTGGATTTGAAAAAGCGAATGCTGGATGTAGAAACATTAAAATATTCGGATGTGTATGCCCCGGTAGTGAAAGGAGTTGATTTAAAATACACTTATGATCAGGCAAGAGAGCTTATTCTCGATTCGCTGTCTCCGTTAGGTGAAGATTATCAAAAGGTCGTTGCAGGAGCGTTTGAGAAACGCTGGATTGATGTTTATCCAACTCCGGGCAAGCGCGCAGGCGCTTATTCCAACGGTAACGTTTATGATGTTCATCCTTATATCCTTTTGAACTACAATGGCCAATATGATGATGTTAGCACAATAGCTCATGAGCTGGGTCATACGATGCACAGCTATTACGCAAACAAATATCAGCCATATCCGACAGCTGATTATTCGATTTTTGTTGCGGAAGTTGCTTCCACTTTTAACGAGGCACTTCTAATTCACAAAATGCTGGATGAAATCAAGGATGATGACACTCGATTGTCTCTACTTATGAATTACCTGGATGGAATCAAAGGCACGGTTTTCCGCCAGACCCAGTTTGCAGAATTCGAGTTGCGTATTCATGAAAAGGCCGAAAAAGGTGAACCGTTGACGGGGGATGTTCTAAATGAACTATATGGCGAAATTCTAAAGAAATATTACGGTCATGAAAAGGGAGTTTGTCACATCGATGACCTGTATAATGTGGAATGGGCATACGTCCCACATTTCTATTACAACTTCTATGTGTATCAGTACGCGACATCCTTTACCGCATCAACCGCATTAGCTGAAAAGGTGCTGGGCAAAGAAGAAGGTGCGATTGAAAAATACATTGAGTTTTTATCGTCGGGTGGTTCCGATTATCCGATTGAGCTTTTGAAAAAAGCCGGAGTGGACATGACGGGGTCTGAGCCTTTCAACAAAACGATGGTAGCAATGAATCGAACGATGGACGAAATTGAGGCGATTCTGGAGAAAAAAGACAAGTAGAAACAAGCAACTATCACAACCGATGGGATTTAGTATGGATTCTAATAATTTTGTCGAAACGAAAGATTTAACGAAAGTCTATTCGTCCGGCAAGATTGAGGTTGTTGCCCTTAAGGATGTAAATCTATCTCTTCGAGAAGGTCAATTCCAGGGAATAACAGGCCCTTCCGGCTCGGGCAAATCCACTCTGATGAATCTCCTGGGTGGATTGGATACTCCTTCATCTGGGACTATTAAATTTCAGGGCAGGTTTATCTCCGAACTGGACTCCGAAGAGTTAGCTCTATACCGGCGTTATCAGGTAGGCATGATCTTCCAGTCATTTAACCTTATTTCTTCTTATACTGCCTTGGAAAATGTCGCTTTTCCTTTGCTTTTTGCCGAGGTGCCAAAAAAAGAAAGAATCGAACGGGCGGAGGAAATGCTTACAAAAGTGGGGCTGTATCCCCGAAAGGATCATCGTCCATCCGAACTTTCCGGTGGCGAACAGCAGAGAGCGGCTATTGCTCGTGCCCTTATCAATCGACCAAAGCTTCTTCTTGCCGATGAACCTACAGGCAACCTTGACAGTAAAACCTCGGCGCAGATTGTGCAAACACTGGCAGAATTGAATAAGAATCAGGGCTTAACCGTGATTATGATTTCACATGAAGAGAATTTACTGGCCGAATATGCCAACCATATTATTCGGCTGTGCGACGGGAAAGTTGTTGAACAGGAAACAATCAGTTAAAAGTTATGAGATTTTCCGATTACATTGAACAATCATTTTCAAACCTGCGGAAGAAAAAACTGCGCACTTTCCTGACAACGTTCGGAGTAGTGATAGGAATAGGAGCTCTGGTTTGTATGTTCGCTTTCGGCAAAGGGATGCAGAAGAATATGACAGATAGTTTTAACAAACTTGAGCTTTTTAATTATCTTGGTGTTTTTCAACGCTCTGGAAACGGCCAAAGCAATCAATCCTCACAGGATCCCAACGCGCAGGAAGAAGCAGACCAACAGAAACGTTTTTTGGATGATGACTTTCTTCTTGAACTCACTAAAATTGAAGGAGTTGAATGGGCCTTTCCGGAAATGCGTTTTCCAGCCATGATTCGATTCCGAGAGGATGAAGAATTCAGCCTGATACAGGTTCTGCCCGCTAAGATATGTCAATCCGGGATCGTGGACTTCAGGGCGGGGACGTTCTATACATCAGATGAGGAAAATTCATTAATCATTAGTGATTCCCTGCTTCGGCGTTTGGAAATAAGAAAGCCGGAAGAAGCTGTCGGTCAGGAAATAGAGGTTTCCACTTTAGCAGTTGATTTTAGCCTTGCCAATTTGCCAAACATTCTATCCTTTCTCAGTGGACAGGGACTGCCTTTTAACAGGCAAAGCTACACTTTTACGATTGTTGGCGTGACCGAACGAATGGGAATGAGCGGACCGATGCTCATGAGAAGCGATGTTTGTATCCCATATGGCACTTCTAAAAAAATGAAGAAACTGCCCTTAACCAGTATCTCGGATTTATTTGTCTCATCTGGGCAGTCGCAGGGTTATTCTGCGGCTGGGATTAAGCTGACTTCACCGAAATATGTTGAGCCTGTCAAAAAGCGGGTGGAAGAATTGGGTTTTAAGACATTCTCTCTTATGGACCAGCTCGAAGAAATTAAAACCGTTTTTATTTTCATGGATTTGTTTTTGTTTGCAGTTGGGATGATAGCAATTGTTGTCGCTTCGTTGGGAATCATCAATACCATGGTGATGTCTATTTTGGAAAGATACAAAGAGATTGGAATCATGAAAGCCGTCGGAGCAAGTAACAAGGATGTTAAGAAAATATTCTTTTTTGAATCGGGAGTCATTGGTTTTATGGGAGGTGTTTTCGGGCTTGCCTTGGGTTGGATAGTCAGTGTTGTCATTAATATTATTATCAATAGTATTGCGGTAAGGGAGGGAGTTCCTTATATGAATTATTTCAGTTTTCCATTGTGGCTTTGTCTCGGAGCGATTGCTTTTTCGATACTAATCAGCCTGGTCTCAGGAATCTATCCTACATTGCGAGCGGCCAAAGTCGATCCTGTTATTGCACTCCGACACGACTGATCCGGCTGTTAGCAAGCTCTAGTTCTGCAATTTTTCCATCTTCGAGGACATATAGCTGATTAGCTATATCCTCTGGGAAATCTCCATGTGTACAGACAACAAGGCAGGCTTTATGTCTCCGAACAAGATTTACAAGGCATCCGATAATTGTTTTTGCCGTCTCAGTATCAACATCCCCTGTGGGCTCATCTGCAAATACAATCCCCGGAGTGTTGATTAATGCACGAGCAATGGCTACCCGTTGCTGCTGGCCGATACTTAATTCCGACGGCAGATATTCGGTATATTTTGTGAAATAAATCCAGATTTGCGGAGAGAATTTTATTTCAGGGAGGTAAAAAATCTCTTTAGTCTTGGCTGGTATTTGTCGGTAATATCTAACGATCCAATTACGCCCTTGGCTTTTCCGACGATTTGTGTCCTTTCCACAAATCCAAAAAATCTCGAATCCCTACTGCAGTCTCTATTGTCACCCATGACAAAATAATTGCCCTGAGGCACCGTGACAGGCCCGAAATTTCGCATTGCTTTAACCGAAGGCATGCTCATTACCATATGGTCGGAGCCATTTAGGTTTTCCATAGCGAATATGGAATGCTCCTTGAGCTTGCGAGGGAGATATTTTATGTAGCTTGAATCAATACCGTTATAACTGAGTTTATCATCGTTTATATAAAGGATATTATTTTTCATTTCAACCGTGTCATCCGGTTGTGCTATTATTCTCTTTACTAATCGTGTGCCATCGTCAGGGGAAAAACAAATCACTATATCTCCTCTTTTAGGATCCGACCATTTGGTAATACGGTGTAATGTCAGGGGAAATCTCAGGTCGTATGCCAATTTATCTATGTAAATCAGGTCTCCTTCAAGTATAGTAGGATTCATTGAGCTTGAGGGTACCCAATTCCAATCTGCTAGGCTTGATTTGACCGGTACTATAATAAAAATGACGAAAAAAATGGTTAATCGCCATTCTCTCCAAAACCTGGTGATATACTTTATTGCTTTTTGTTTCTTCATTTTTTTCCTCTATAAATCATTATCGGCCTGGATTGTGAAATTCTATACGTAAAAAATCTGTCGATGTTCTATGTTTGTATCGGATTTTTAACAATCTCAGCTTGACATTTTGGATTTAAATGTTATTTGTGGATATTATATACCTAAAAGCTGAGGAAGGTAAAAGATACTAATACAACTCGGACTGATTAAAATTTGCAAATAATAACGGCAAAGGAAGGAACTCAAGCTGTTGTTTGAGGGAGAAAAGGAGGTATTATAGAGGATGAGCGTAAAACTAAGGCGGAGTTGCTCAAGGAATTGAATTCTTTGCGCGGTCGTGTTGCGCAGCTTGAGCAATCGGAATGTGAGAAAAAGAGCCAGGAGGGATTCGAATCCGATCAAATATTTCAAACCATCTTTAATAATGCTGCCGATGGAATATTGGTGGCCGATGTAGAAGGCAAAAAATTCTGCTTGGCAAATACGAGATTGTGCCACATGCTTGGATACAGCTCGGAGGAGATGAAATGTCTTGGAGTGGCGGATATTCATCCTGAAGAAGACCTGCCTTTTGTAGTGGAACAGTTTGAAAAGCAAGTGCGAGGGGAGCTTACGCTCGCTAAGGATATTCCGGTTAAGAGAATAGATGGAAGTGTTTTTTATGCCGATGTCAATTCTATCCCGATAACACTGGATGGTAAAAATTATCTTATAGGTATTTTCAGAGATGTCACTGAGTATAAGATAGCGGAAGAGGAACTCAAGAAGTTTAAAACGATTGCCGACAAAGCCGGCTATGGTGTAGCCATAGGTGATGTTCAAGGCAATCTTTTGTTCATCAATGAATCATTCGCACAGATTCATGGATATCAAGTTGATGAACTGATTGGTAAACATCTTTCTATTTTCCACAACGAAGAACAAATAGAAAATATGAAAAGACTCAACGAACAGCTTATAGAAAAAGGCAACTATATTGCCGAAGAGGTATGGCATAAGAAAAAAGACGGCACACAAGCCTGCTCCTTAATGAACGGCACACTCATAAGAGATGATAAAGGGCGACCTCAACTTTTGGCTTGCACTGCTATCGATATTACCGAACACAAGAAGATGGAAGAAGAACTTTTCAGGGAGAAAAACAGGCTCCAGTCTATACTGGAGATCATGGAAAGCGGCGTTACTATTCGCGATTTGGATTACACGGTGACTTATCAAAACGACTATGTGACGAGATTTATGGGTAATCGTGTTGGAGAGAAATGCTATGCTGCTTATGAGGGAAAAGATAGGATATGCGATGGTTGTCCTGTAGAGTTGGCGTATAAAGATGGTAAATCACATACTGTCGAGAGAAGAGTGGTGTTGCCTTCGGGTGAAATTACTTACTGGGAAAATATTGCCAATCCCATGAGAGATGCTAACGGAAAGATTTTCTCCTGCCTTGAAGTAAATATGAATGTCACAGAACGCAAAAAAGCTGAAGATGCTCTCCGCGAAAGTGAGGAAAAGTACAGGACGCTTGTGGAAAGTGCCGGTGAAACCATTGCTACTATCGATGAAAACGGCGAATTTTTATTTATGAACAAAATAGCGGCTAAACGTTTGGCAATCGATCCAGAAAAATACAGAGGAAAGACGATGTGGGACCTGTTTCCTAAAAATATTGCTGACAGCCAGGTAGAAGATGTGCGAAAAGTAATAAAAACGGAACAGGGAATGAATCTATTTACAGTTACTGAGATTCAAGGTAAAAAGCGATGGTACAATACAACCATTGAACCCTTGAGAGACGCAAGTGGAAAAGTAATTGCTGCGATGGTCTTGGCGAGAGATATTACTGAATTTAAACAGGCACAGGATGATCTTGAAAGATACCGTGAAGAAATGGCTCGGGCTGAGCAGCTTGCATCTGTAGGAACATTAAGTGCTACCGCTGCTCATGAATTGACACAGCCTCTAACCGTTATTCGACTGTTGATTGAAAATGCGCTGAAAAAGCTGAAAACTACCTCTTCGTCGAAAGATGTTGCTGAAAAACTTAAAGATAGTCTGACTGAAGTCTCGAATATTACTTCAGTGGTCGATAGATTACGCAATTTTGCGAGAAAATCGTCAGGGAAGATTTCCAGGGAAGTTGACCTGGAGGCTATCGCCTCGAGAATCGTGAACCTGTTAAATGGAAATGCTCTGCGAGCAGGTTTTTCTCTACACCTCGAAGGTATGGAGAAATTACCGCATATATATTCAAATGACAAAGACATGGAGCAACTGTTTTTTTGCTTGGTTGACAATGCCTTATATGCAGGACAGGGTAAGGAAAATCGACAACTTGTTATCAGTTGTGCTGTAAAGGGTGAGTATGTTGAATTGAGTTTCTGCGACAACTGCGGCGGTATCCCTCCGGAGAATCTTGATAGGATTTTTGAGCCGTTTTTCACAACCAAACCGGCCGGTCAAGGCACAGGTCTGGGTCTTTGCATTGTGCGGGATATCGTATCCCGTGCCGGTGGCAAAGTGCGCATAGAGAGTAAATTTGGAGAAGGTTCGACGTTTTTTGTAACACTGCCTATTAACGAAGATGGGATTTAGTAGTTAGGGAACGATGGTAAATTGTGATAATCGAAATATTTTCTTTGTTGATGATGAACCGAAAGTGCGTGAGGTTGTCGAGGAAACTCTTGAACAGCTTGATTCAAGAGTTAGCTGTTTTGCCAGTGCGGAAGATTGCCTCGAACAATTAGGTTCTCAAAGGTGTGATTTACTTATCACCGATATGAAAATGCCGGGAATGAATGGCATAGAGCTTTTGAAAGAAGTTAAAAGCTTCGCTCCATGGTTGCCTGTTTTGCTTGTTACCGGCTATGGTGACATACCGACAGCTGTTACTGCCATGAAGGCCGGGGCTGTGGATTTTATAGAAAAACCTTTGGATACAGAAACTTTATTGAGAAAAGTTAAATCATTGCTACTAAGTAATGCAGTTTCTGATTTCATCAAAGACAATCCTCTAACAAAGAGCGAGGTGGGAATATTAAGACTTGTCATCGAAGGCAAGAGCAGCAAGGAAGTAGCGAATACACTCCACCGTTCCGTAAGGACCATTGAAGTGCATCGCGCTCGTATTATGCAGAAGCTTGGTGTAAATAACCTAATCGATCTTGTTAAGCGAGCTGTTATAATGGGACTGGTCGATCTTATGAACGAACAGGAATCAGAGTAACGCCGTCTGGAATGAAGCCTTCTGTTGTAATTTGAACTCTTTGAAATTGTTCCCGCTTGGAGTTTTCTGAACAAGATGTGTAATATATTCGTTTTTTATATGGCAAGTATGTAATTCTTAGAGGTTTGAGTTCGGTTGTTTGCTTCTACAGATTTTATTTCCATCCGGCGAAGTAAGAACCGTTTTCTCTTGTGGGAGTGTCACACCAAATCCGGAATCTTTTCGGTTTCATTTTATATGGATTGAAGCTGGTCCCATCCTTCATGGCAAACTCTGCAGCACGTACCGAATACGTTTCTCCAGCAGGTATCTTTTGAACTTTATGACTGAAATTGCTCTCGAAAGCTTCTGAGGTTATTTTAAATTCGACATTTGTCCAATCAAATGGGTCGTTGTTGGAGATAATGAATTTTGATCCTGTAAAAGTGACCTTTGTGTTCAAGCGGACCGTTGATTCCTGAGAAAATCTTGCATCAGTGGATATTGGTTTTCTTTTCGAAGTACTGGAGAAAAGAGCGATACAAATCAAAATAATAATAACAATAACTTGTAAAGCAAGCGGACACTTTACTTTCAGAGTAGGCTTTTTGTTATCCTCAATTAAAAGTTGCTCAAGGCGTCTTTCAATCGAAGCTTCATCCAGCTCTGCTCCGCAAAAGAAACATTTAGTAGCCTCGGTGTCAATCTCCTGCCCGCAAAATGGACATTTTTCCGGTCCCACTTCCACTCTCCTGAATAAAACCGCCGTTTTCTGACATTCATCATGTCGGAACCGAATTACATATTAATTACCATTCAATTATAGCAAAATGCTACTTTTATGTCAACTATGGTAATTATTTTATTTTTTTTCGCGCCAAAATACGTTTTTTAGAGTGGAAAGGGGGTTTTTAAGATAAATATTTTGTGTTGAAGGATAGTACAACGATGGGAATTTTCTCCAATATCTATTTAAAATGTATAAATATAGTCGTTTATTTCTTTTTTGAGTTACACCTTGTCCATATTGAAAGTTGTTTTATATCGTTTAAGTTGAAGAACTACAAACAGTTACTTTCTCTCCACTGATCCACAAGGTCCGATTTCATGAGATTTTTACACGATTACAAAATAAATGTTAATAAGAATCTCGTAGTGTCGGAGTGTCATTTAAATTGTTTTTGCCTAAGTAATATGCCTTTCGGCTTTTGGTGTCGAAGCATATAAGAGCGGTTTTAATAGCACTTGTTCTGGCTTATGTGAGGGTGACAACATGGAATATCAGTCTGACGATAGGATTCGTGTGCGATTGTTAAGAGAAGGATAATCTTGAGATATAATGTGAACCTGGTAAACATATGTTCATCTTTTGTAACCAACCTATTGGTAAAAAAGTTGATCCTTCTTTGAAAAGGAGTTGCTGTTTTGCCGATAATATCATTAGATAATAATTGAATTTATTAGAATTGTTTTGTACTTTTCTATAAGTGCTAATTTAGGTAATATCGGTCTTGGCATAACTTCGAAATAAGCTGTTATACACGTTTGAAGACTTTTACCGAAAATGCTGAATTTCAAAATCTTACTCTTGGTTTTGTTTTCCTGTGATTGCATCAAATAGTCTCTGGGAGACTAAATTAGAGGGGAAGATTTGGAGGTTGTGATTGTATGAGTGCGAATAAGTTTTTTAGATTATCGCTCGTTATCTTTGTTTTGCTGTTAGTGCCTATAAATGCAACCTTTGGAAGCGGAATTACGGCAGCTACAAAACCGAGTGCTGATGTCACCCTGTCTTTTGTTCAGGCCGGTCGTATTGCCATAATTAACTTTAGAGAAGGTGACTCGGTAAAAGTTGGAGATGTATTGGTTCAGCAGGATGATGCAGTTGAACGAGCCAGGTTGGCACAACTCGAGGCCGAAAGCGAGGATAAAACAAAAATACAGGCCAGCGAATTTTCACTGGCCCAGAGACGCGTGGATCTCGAGCGGCTCGAAGCAAGACCTAAAGCTGTAACACAAACAGAATTAGAACATGCGAAGCTGAATCTTAATATAGCTGAACTTTCTCTGCGAGTGGCTGTATTCCAACATGAACAGGCACAGAGAAAATATGAAGAGGCCAAGTTACAAATTGATCGTATGAGTTTGAAAAGTCCGATAGATGGTAGAATCGAAGGAATTGAGAAAGAAGCCGGTGAGTCGGTTAACGCTCTGGACGATGTGGTTCGGGTTGTGCGTGTTAATCCGCTGTGGATAGATGTTCCTGTGCCATTAAGTCAAACCGCAAGCCTCCGGTATGGTCATACGGCCACTGTTGAATTTCCAAGTCTCAAGAAGATGTCCGTTGAGGGTACTGTTATTTTTATTGCGGCGGTTGCCGATGCCGGCAGTGACACATTAATAGTACGTATCCAGATACCGAACAACTCTAATCGTCCGGCAGGTGAACATGTAATAGTTACTTTCCCAACTTTGCAGAAATGAATGGAGGAACTCAAGGAATGAGCTTTCAAGGAAGAGACCTTTTTAAAAATGTCGGCCGAGGTTTTCACGCTTCAAAAGCGGCTAACATTTTCAGCGTTATCGCAAACCGTTATTATATTACCTTTTTGTTGATGTTTGCTTTGATTTTGTCAGGCGGTTGTGTCTCAGATGAAGTGGATCAACAAGGCACTCTTTTCTACTACCAACAGAGTTTAGCTAATCAAGGCCCACAACAGCGCATGGATACCGAGGGGCAGGACTTGGCCCGGCCTTTAGGATTGCTTAAACAGGTCCCTTCGGAGCAAGGCATAATACCTGATGTTGAAATTATTACTGATCCCAACACAGGCCAGAAGGTTGTTTATCTTACAATTGAGCAGGTTTTAGCGAGAACACTTGCCAATAGTCCTGAAATCAGAGTGGTGAGTTTTGATCCTTCTATTGCACAACAGGATATAACCAGAGCCGCCTCTGAATTCGACGTTACCGCTTTTGGGGATTTAAACTACGAAAATGAGGACAATCCGGCAAACAGTATATATCAGTCGGGACAATCCGATGCACGTACATTGGAGACCGGAATAAAACAAAAAAGTATCACCGGTTCAGAATGGATGCTGAGTTACGCTTTGACACGAAGTTGGGACGATTTATCCGGCAGGACTCTTTCTACTCGGTATGAACCGATACTTGGTTTTCAATTAAGGCAACCGCTGTTACGTGATGCCTGGCAGGAAGTCACCCTTGCAGGAGTGGATGTTGCCAAAATGAACTACCAAATTGCTTTGCTCGGCTTTCGTCAGAAAGCCGAAGATACTGCAACGAGTGTAATATCAGCCTATTGGAGTCATTTCCAGGCTCGCCGCAACGTGGAAATTTATCAAAGTTTATTGGATAGGACTCTTGAAACTCTTGAGAAGGTGGAAGCCAGACAGGAGATTGATGCTACTGAGGTTCACATCAAGCAGACTGAGGCTTCTATAAAAGCTCGTGAAGCAGTCCTTCTTCAATCCAGAAAACGAGTGATTGATGCGCAAGATGTCCTGACACGGCTGATGGCTGATCCGCAGTTAAATGTCCTCAATGAATTTAATATTATACCTGCCAGCGCGCCGACTCAAGAGACGGAGGAGCTTGAGCTTTCGCAACTCCTGGAGATTACAATGCAAAAGAATCCTGTGATTCAGCAGGCCCGGATCGAAATTAAAATTGCGGACACTAATATTCGTGTAGCCAAGAATCAGGACATGCCGCGTTTGGATCTGATAGGTTCGGCAAGAGCGCAGGGTTTGGCCGGAGGGCCGGAAAACGCTCAAGAACGGCTTACAAGAGGAGATTATGTTAGTTATGGTGTTGGTTTGTCCCTTGAATATCCAATTGGTAATCGACAGAGAGAAGCTGAATTAATTCAGAGAAGAATTGGGCGTAGAAAGGCTGTTGCTGTTTTACAAAATGTGGCCGACCAGGCTGCTCAATTGGTCAGAGAAAGAGCCAGAAGGATTAAAACAAATTATGAAGAGATAAAGGTCCAAAAAGATGCCGTTGAAGCAGCAAGCATTCATTTACTGGTCCTGGAAGACGCCGAAGAGATTCGAGAACGACTGACACCTGAGTTTCTCCTGCTCAAACTGCAGACTCAGGAATCCCTGGCAAATGCCCAGGCCGCGGAGGTGAGGGCAATCGTTGACTTCAATATCGCTCTGGCGGAATTAGCCCAGACATTAGGTACTGTTTTAGAGCTACATCAGGTCGAGGCATCATTGCCCACTGTTTCGGCCAACAGTATTATATCAGAATAGATAGATGTTCATACTATAAGCGCGAACTTCACGACGGAGAATGCATAGGGGATATTTTTATTCTCTGCCGGCAAAACCGAGCTGTTCATCAAGCCAATTATCTGTTCTTAAAACAGTTTTACGGCGTCGCGTTGCGAATCTTTCTGCGCGGTTTTGGGCCAGGCGAAAAACGCCGCGGACTATAGTAGAAGAAATGTCACCTTTAGCATTGGCATGTATCTTTTTCAAGTAGACGGCGGTGTTTTTTGTATATCTGGATACAATTTCATCCTCAAGGCTGAAGATGCCCTGAGCGCTTCCGGGGTCACCCTGACGAGCGCCTCTGCCGAATAGTTGCCGGTCTATTCGTGCAGATTCGTTGGGTTCGGCGGCAATAACGTGAAGTCCTCCTAATTCTGTCATCCCTCTGCCAAGTTTGATGTCGGTACCTCGGCCGGCCATGTTAGTGGCTACAGTAATTTTGCCGTGTTGACCTGCTCCTGCGACAATCTGAGCCTCCTGGCGATGGTGAGTTGCATTGAGGACTTGGTGTTCCAGTTTTTCTGCTGTAAGCAGTTGGCTGAGATGTTCACTTGCTCGTACACTGCGAGTCCCTATAAGAATCGGTCTACCGGTCGCATGGTTGTGGCTGATTTCCTGTACGATTCGTGCCCACTTTGCCGATTTGGTCGGCAATACGATGATCGGCAGGTTCTTTCTTATACAAGGGCGGTTTGTTGGAATTGTCACTACGGATAAGTGATAAATCTGCCAAAATTCTGCAGCGGCCTCATCTGCTGTGCCTGTCATTCCGGATAATTTGCGATACATCCTGAAGAAACGCTGAAAGCTTATACGTGCATAAGTATCCTTGGGTGGATTTACCTTTAATGCTTCCTTGGCTTCAACGGCTTGATGCAAACCATCTCGCCAGGTTCGGTCCGGCATCAGGCGGCCGGTGAATTCATCAACAATAACTACCTTACCTTTATCAATTACATAATGCTGATCTCGAAGATACAGCTCTTTAGCAGTTAACGCCTGATTGACTATTTCCAGAGAGCGACGATTTCCTTGCCAGAGTCCTCCCAGGCCGCTGGTTAGTTCTTTCAAATGAGTTCTGCCCTGGTCGGTTATTTCTATATCTCTGTAGCGCTGGTCGATCCGGTAGTCAACATCAGGTTCCAGTTGGCGTGCGATTACTGCCGCATGCTGATATGACTCAACCTGTTCCGGATTTGGGGCGTGCCCTGAAATAATAAGTGGTGTCACTGATTCATCGATAAGAACCGAGTCGGCTTCATCGATTATGGCACAATTTAATCGGCGTTGTATGAGCCTGTCGGTTATTTTTCTGCCGCTACCGGCCATTTTAGCAATAAGTGCCGAACTCAATCCTTTTAAACGCCCCAATGTGATTCGGTCACGCAGAAAATCGGCGGCCACCTCTTTATTTGTACAATAGGTGATATCAGCCATGTATGCAGCTCTTCTCTGAGCTTGAGGTGTTTGCTGTTCTATATAGGCCACGGAAAGACCGCAAAAGCGATAAATCTGTCCCATCCATTCTGCATCGCGTTTTGCCAGATAGTCATTGACGGTAACTACGTGACAGCCTTGTCCGCGCCAGCCGGCCACGGTGACGTACATTGTCGAAGTAAGGGTTTTGCCCTCTCCCGTAGCCATTTCTGCAATGCATCCGTTCTCAAGGGCCAGGGCACCCGTGACCTGGACAGGAAACGGTTTTTCGCCGATTTTACGAGATGCAACTTCCCGTACCAGTGCAAAAGCTCGTTCAAGGTCCGAGGATTTATCATGCCGACAGCGGAAAATTTCGCGTAGCTCACCGGCAAGTTGACGCAGCTTGGAATCTGTCATTTCTGAGAAATGTTTCTCGAGAGCTAATATTTTTTCAGTTTGACGGAGAAGCCGTTGGTATCGTGGCACAACTCTGCCTACCAATCCAATACCACTGTCCCAGGCTGCATCAAGCCCCTTGGGCAGAGGTTCGCCGGATGTCCGCTGCTCAAGCATCTGCCATGTTGCGCTTGGAACTACAACCATCTTAGATATGAAACCTCCGCTGGAACAATTGCCTTAGGGATCTCCACCATTGAACGGCAAGTGGCTTGTTGGGCATTTGGATTCTCACCACAATACGCTGCCCAGGCAACAATCGTATTGGATTATTCGGGTCATTAAGAGTTGGATCAATAATTGGTTTGATACGAACTTCGAAAAACTTTTCAGCAGTTCTGACACCGCGTGTATCCTCCACTAATGTCGGCATGGACCCGCCTACGGCATACCCAAGCGCCCTGGATGGCAGCTCTTCCTGACCTGCCGGGTAAATCTGTTCGATTTCTCCGATTAGTGTTACATCAGGTCGTCCTTTGACTCTCATTTCAACATGTGTCAAATCCTGATTATTTAGCATCGCAGCGTGCTCTTGACCGGCGGTAGCACGAATGAGTACATTATCCAAATCAGCAACCAAACCAAGTCGTTGCCCTCGACTCAGGTACGCTCCCATGGCCTTCTCAATATCCGGTGAAATCCACTTGCCCGGTATTGTCGCTTGAACATTCAGTGAGGCCAGTTCATAATCAATGCGTGCAATTTTTTCACCAAGTGCCTCGATCTGTTCATCTATTATCTGTGCTGCAGCTATCTCACGTGTTTCCGCAATGCGCCGTTTAGCCTGAAGAGCTATAAGTTCGGCAAGCAAACTTTTCTTTTCTGCTTCCAGCTTGGGATTAACGGCTTTAATAAGTAACTTTCCGTTCGGCGATACCAACTGGTCTGACGGCAAAAGATCGGCAACAAAGCCATCACTTTCAGCATAGACAATAGCCATGTTTACAGGCTCAACAAATCCTTCGATTCTAAAATATTCCGGTACCTTAAGGAATCCTGTTGATGCAACCAGCAATGCTAAGCTCCCCAGAATTGAACTGACGGCCAGCCCGCGGTTCCTGGTTAATTCCCCACTCGTTGCCAGGTAGCGAATAAACTTACCAAGCGGAACGAGTATCCAGGCAATAGCAGCAGAGCCTGCAAAAAATGGCACAAGTATGAAAAATTCCTCCGGCAGTCTGTCGTTTAAGAACAGCAGGATTCTTATGCAGATAAAGACACGGTAGGCTGTCGAGGCAACGCCATAAAATACAAACCATATCCTCTCGCCGAGACTGTGTGCCGGATTATGTGCAGCCCTAAGTTTCCAGCAGTATTTTTTGACGAGATAGTAAATATAGTTTTTGGAGCGCTGGCTTAGATTCGGAATCTCTGTCAGGTCGGATAAAACATAATAGGCATCAAATCTCAGGAGTGGGTTCCCATTAAAAACCAGCGTGGAAACACTGGCAATAAATATGATGTTATAGGCAATGATATGCAGAGTTCCGGTTGATGTATTGACCCAGATAATTGCCGCTATAGCCGCACAAAAAAGCTCAATCATGACACCGGAGAGGCCCACGACAGCCCTGTGCCATTTCTTCCTGAATGCCCATGCACTTGAAGCATCAACATAAGGCAACGGTACGAATACAAGGAACATAATACCTATAACATGTACTTCTCCACCGCTGCCGTTGAGCCTGCCGAATCTCTTACAGGCGAAAGCATGGCCGAACTCATGAAAAATCTTGATGATAACAATGCTTATATACAGATATATGAAGTTTTCAGGCTTCAGAATGTCGGAGCTCTGAAAAAAAAGTTCTCTTATGTTACCAACAACATAGTACAATCCCGTTGATATTATTCCCAGCCATAACAACATGCCAAACCAACTGAACAGCAATCCGAATATGCCTATCCACCGATTAAGGAAGTGGTCCGGGTCCAATATTGGGATATGAATAAACAGCAGGTTTGAAAGA
>CAZMWN010000002.1:0-37756 GCA_964569935.1 uncultured Pirellulales bacterium | reverse complement strand
TCCCTCATTGGTTTCCATTGAACTTTTAAAATTTTCATTTTTACTCCTTTACTGGGCAAAAAAAAGGCATTGATATACTTCACTCACCACCATTTACAGTCTTTTGCTAACCCACTTCCACCACAACAAGTACATTTGACAATATCACCTAATTCGACGCCGCTTGCCCAATCGCACATATTTATTGGGTCGTCTATCATATCCATATCTAAATAAATATAACCTTCCCCAAGGCAATAATGACAGGAAGGCTCTTCGCCAAATAATGGTTCATCATCCATAAATCTTTCTTCTTCCCTGTTTATATCACTCATATTTACTCCTTTGGTGCGTCAAGTGATTTAATGCCATTATTTTATTATTTCTCGGCTTATCTCAATGTGCCTGGGAGCATCAATGGCAAGTCTGTATTGTGATTCATGCCTCTTTATTTTAATGATAGTGCCATCTTTGCTGTTCTTAAATACAATCCATTGATTCTTTTTAAGCTGTAAATTCAACATTATTTCAGTAGCTCCGGATTGTCAAAGGCTGTATCCATAATTTCAACAACAGCAATACCTTTTTCATCTATCCAATGTGAAAGTGGTAGATGTTTGGCCATAAAACAACCTTTTTCAAATGTAATAAGTGCTACATAATCCGAAGTATCTCTATGTAATTTGCCAATTGGGTCAACATAAGGTATATCAACTATATCACCGCCCTTTGACATCACTCCGTTTATGGGTATAGAGCTGAATATCTCCTTGCCATGCCAGTCTTTTTGGGTTTTGTTAGAATTAAGCCATTGTTGTTGTTCGTTAGTTTTTAGTTCATCCCACTTAGTTCTATCAAAGAGATCTGTGGACATGGCGATAGATGATGGGATGACTTCAACAAAATGGCAATGACAATCATATTCATAAGAAACAACCATGTTATATTTGTTCTCTTTAGTCAGAATATATGTGTGTTCGGCTTGAATTAAGTCACCTTTCACCCATTCGCCTTCTTCTGTCTTGCCTCTGAATACTGGAAACATTATTGCTCCTTGAATAATCTTAGCCATTCTTCGTATATTTGAGCTTCGGCCTGTTTTATTCTTGGTACTAAACCGCTCATGTGACAACCGTGATTTACGGGACATAGATTGAAAATACTATGTATGAATAAAGGAAAAAGTCTTTTATTCAATTTTGAATTTCTCAGTTTGTGATGTATTTCCTCAGCTTTTTTAGGGCAGTTAGGAGAACACATACAATACCCGTGCCCCATTTTGAAAGCTAATTCTCTTGTTCTATCATCCATGAATCTTTATCTCTGTTCTCGGAACTGTGTCGTATAATTTTTGTATGAATACTGAATAAATATATCTATCATCTCTCCAAAATACGCCGTTAAGGGCATCGCAAATGAATTTGACAAGATTATCACAATCAGGTGTAGATATATGATATATAGGGAAATTCGGTTTTAATAAATGAGAATATTTGCCAGTTCTATAATGGCTTTTTGGTCTCTGAAAATAACAATTAACGTCAATACTAATCGGAGAATCTATTGGCTTATCCGGTCTGTGTTTATAAGCTATAGCAAGGAAAATATCCTTATCTTTTGCGGAAGGATCATAATGCAGAGTGCTTTTCTTTATTCGCCTGTGGCGTTTCAAAGCTTTTGGATTCCCTGGAATAGTAAATGATATGTCTTTAGCCATTAATCCAATACTCCTTTAGAAAGGTATGTCATCGTCTTTTATGTCTGTTCGTGGCGGTTCTGTCTGTTCCTGACTATCCGCAAAGCTCCATCTTTCTATTATAATCTTATGCCTTTGGCGTTTTGTTCCATCCTGTTCCGTCCATTGGTCAAGTGATAATCTACCTTCGACCAGAATTGCCCTGCCTTTTGCGAAAAATTTATTGATATTTTCGGCCGAATTCCCAAAAGCAACACAATCAATAAAACACACATCTTCTTTGTCTTTGTATTTGTGGTTTGTTGCTATCCCTATATCACAAACTGCCATTTGGCTTGGTGTATATGACAATAGAGGTTCTCTCGTTAAGTGTCCTATCATTATAACTTTGTTGTAGTTTGGCATTATTTTTTCCTTAAAAATTAGTGTTTGCAAAAGAGCCAAAGCATTTACGTGCCCATTCATCATATTTTCCCGCAGCGAATATTTCGTTATGATAATAGCCAATGACAGTCCGCTTACAGTTTATTTTAATATAAGATATCCATTTATTAGTTTTCTTATCCCAAGACACACCTTTATATTTGCTTGTAGTATTACGCGTGCATTTTCTTTGGTTTTGGTTATTCTGCGACCTTGTTGCGATTCTTATATTTTTTTTTCTATTATCAAGCCCATTGTGATTTATATGGTCAACCTCTTTACCTTTAGGCGGGTTCAATATTTGTCTGTGCATCAATATTATTTTGTTTCGCTTATTTTCCCATACCGTTCTTACTGCATAATATCTACCGTGAGAATAAAAAGCACACCACTTCGATTTACAAAGATATTCATAATCTTCATCATCGACTAATGCTACTTGGCCTTGCGTGAGTGGAATCTTCTTCATCGCTAAATCCTTCAAAAAGAACAGGCCAAAGTTGCTATGCAAAGGGACTATATGTGTCCTGAGTTGCCTTCGGCCTATTCTGTTTCTCTGTTTACTTTGCATAGCGATTACTATTATCTCCATTCACTATAAGTTGTCAATATTATATTTATTTTTTTCGTAAATCCGGGTCTGGCGCAGAAATAGGCCATCCCTTTGTAATCGCTTTAGATAATATTTCTTCGATGAAGTTGGTCATGTTTTTTTTACCAACCCCTTTAGTTGTAAGCCTGCCTACCCCAAAACGACTGCCCGCCATATCATCGAAGAAGAATATCTCTTTTTTTAGATAAGCAAGACCACCACATTCCTTTTTAAGTTCAGTGTCCCACCATTCAGCGGTCTCTCCGTTTTCGTCCCACTTAACTAACGCAGGAATAGCTACACCTTTATACCAACGTCTCTGTCTTTCGGTTATATATTCAAGCGGATTAAGAACCTTAATTGCGCCGCCCTTTTTGCAATTACTTAATATTTCTGAAAGTGGAACTTCAAAAGTCGGTTGTCCTTCAATAATATCAATTACTGGAAATTCCATTATTTACCAATTTCTGAAAATACATCAGCCGATTTGATATTTTTTACCAACCCGGCAACGCTCTCCGAAGTCCATTCAAACTTCTTACGCTTAGCTGGTGTCAACTTTTTGAACTGTTCCCTAACCGCATCTTTGAATTTTTTGGGATTTATATAGAAACCATCAGCTATATCATCCTTAACCATAGTTGTATAAGTTTCATAAGCTGCATTTATCAATTCTGTTATATCAGTTTCCGGTGGTTTTGGACTTTCTTTTTTCCCTCGTGCCATAGCTTTCTCAGCATCGTCATCCGCCGTTGGCAATCCGAGAATGGCTTGCAAAGCATATCTCTTTGAATAAGTTACACCTGAACCAAAAGCCTGTGGATCATTAGGCTTTGAGCAAAATACTGGCGTCACAGAATTAAGATATTGTCCACTTTCATGCAAGAGCATCGTTTCAATTACAGGCAATTCGCTACCATTGCGAACATTGACAGCTTGAAGAAAAGATATTGCATTATCGTTTAATGGTTCTTTGACAGCCTCTATTACTGCTTTTAGGTCAGCGTAATTGCTCTTGAAATAAGGATTTTTCTCATTTTTAATAGCAATACCAATGGCCTTTTGAGCCTTTAATAAAGCTGCTGCAAGATTTGTTATGTTTTCACTTTTCTCTATCATAATTTCACCTTTTAGAATATTGGAATTTCTTTCTGAAATATTTTCACGCCAGGAATATCTCTAACGCCTTCACGCACTGCCTTTGTGATGGCCGAAGTGTTTACGCTTAGATATCGTCTTGGTATAATATTTTCATCTATGATTTCGTGCGCCCATATAGTTCTTGTCTTTGTAGTATCTTTCATAGCAAAAGGAACTGGTTTTTCGACAGGTGTTATTTCCTCACTGACTTTATGTCCTTTGGCAGCATGGGCTCCCTGAATCTTTCGGCGGCGTTCTTCTTCTCTTTGAGCTTTTTCCTGCTCCTCTCTGATTCTCTTTTGTTCTGCTGTCCGCCAATCCATAAGGCGTTTAGATAATGCCGATTTTGCTAATTCGATAGGTGCAACAAGATTCTTGAATGTGGCATTTATCTCTTTGAGAGATTGATTTAAAGGCGATGTAAAGGACTTTCTCTTTGCTTCTATGTTTTTCAGGCCGTTGTTTATAGCAACAAGAATTGTATTTGCTTCCTCTGCGTTGTCCTGATTATCAACTATATGATTGTTCGCCCTAACAATCAAATTGTCACGTTCCTGAGTTATCTCTTGAACTTCTTTTTTGGCAAGTAATTGCTCTGTCATAATATCTCCCTTCTAAAATGGGACTTCGATTTTTTGTTCTAAAGATTTTAATTCATATAAAAATTGCTCTATTGCTTCTTTTAGTGTTCTGATGTAGCTTTCATCACGTACAATTCGTATAGACCAGAAAGGCCTTTTTGTGACTTTAGAATCGAAGGATATAAAGTCGCACCATTTCCTACCAGATACCATAAGATTGCCCTGAACTTGTGGTATGTAAACTGTCGGCATTTTATCTCTCAAGATATATTCAAGGTGAGTAGAGGGAAGAGGGCATTTAATCTCTATCATACCTTCGTCGCCAACCAAACCATCAGGTGAACATCCCATTTCTCCCATTCTTATAAAGCCAATACATTCGACTTTATTTTTCTTCAAGCCCTCATAGTATTCTCTTGCGAATGGCTCGGTCTCAATTCCATTTTCCATATATTGATTACTAAAAGCCGGATGAGTTTGACCTGTCATTCTCTCGGCCAGAAGTCTCATCATATATGTTTTACGTCCGGAACCTCTATTTAGAACCTCTGAAAAATGGCTTGCAGTTACCAAACCTAATCTTGTTTGATACCATTCTTCACTAAGTTGCTCACAATATATATATTCAGGATTCATTTTCCTGCTCCACTGTTTGCTTGATTAATCTCATGTCAGAACGGCAAGCCTTACATGGATGCTTTTCAGTACAAGCAGCCGATTTGCATGTCATTACTCGATATCTAAGAGCCTTCCTACATTGCCTTAAGAGATTCCATGTTAGCATTTGATACTTCTTCTCCAAATTCAACAAGTGATTTTATCGCAACTATACCAGCTTTATATCCTTGAGCATAATCGGAGTTTTTCTTTGAAGTTGTTTTAATCATTTCATCACAGAATTTTTTGATTGATTTGATTATTTGTTTTTCCATTTTATTCACCTTTGGCTTTTTGAAGAGCTGATTCAATCTTATCAGCAACCTCTTTTGCTAAATCAATTTTACAGTTCCCAAATTGATAAGAACGTAAAGCATGAAAAGAAGCTTCACATAATTTGACCATATCATCGAAGTTGTTCACGCAGTGGCAGATACTCTTTGCTTTGGCTTCTGTAGCAATGTCTCCACAAATAAATTCTTTTTGTGATGTTATATAATATGAACTATTTTCATCTGTCCATTTATATGTCCATTTGTCTTTCGGCATGATTATGATTCCTTATTCTGCTTTTTTATTTCGTCTGTGAATTTCTTAATTTGTTCTTTTGCCCATTTTTTGGGGCCGGTTACTTCTAATTCATAATCTGCTATCTTTATTCTGATTGTTACTTCGCCTTTTGGCATGATTACTCCTTGCTAACGCATATTCTTAAACCATTTAGTGTTTTGTCTATATATAATATCTTCAATATTTCTGATTCATTACCATAACTCACAATGACATCTTTGATTGTTAGCTTTGCTTTTAATAATTTAGCATTATCTTCTTTTAATTTTTCATTCTCTGCTTGAAGTTGAGCATTTTGCTCTTGAAGATAATCTATTCTTTGTTCGGGATTTGTATATTCAAATAATTCACAAGCCTCATCTAAAGCTGTTCGGTTTGTATAGGGACATTTGGAATCATTTTGAAAACTAATATAATGCTTACATTGTCCACATGAATGTTTATTATCCATTGAATAACCTCATATCTTCCAAATGGTCGTCTCGGTCTCTCTTTCTTTTGTTCTCTTGAAATTCTTCCATCTTTATATACCTACAGTTACCACCAAATGGACATTCCCTCGGTATCGGATTTCCGATGTCTGTTTCCTCTGCTATTTCTTCACATTCTACGCAAATGTAGCTCATTCCCGTCTTTCTCTTTCTTCAAGCCACTCGATAATTGCAAAACGGATTAAGTAATAATATTTCATAATATCTCCAAAAAACTGAGGCCGTCCGTGGTTAAAATTCAAGGATAACACCTGGTAATTCCCATAATAAATTTTTAGTTCTTTCCGCAGAATCCTTTCAGTTTGTCCTCAGCATGTTCTTTTATTTTTTTATATACCATGCTTTTAATTGTGGCAAAGCATCAAGAACAAGATATATTTGTTTTTTTGTTATTTTTGTAGAACCTATACCGTCTTGAAGAAGAACTGCTATTGCTCTATTTGTTAATTTTACATCTTTTAACTTTTCAAATCCTTCCGCAACTTGAATCACACTCTTTGCTAATAATTCAACACTTTCAGGATTTTCTGAATCTTTTTTTATCTTTACTCTTGTCATGTTATTCCTTTCAAAGCCGGGCAGTGGGATTCGAACCTCCATAGACAACATCTTAAGCTATTGACTATGTCCCGATTGGTTACGGCCACGCCCTCCGACCGCGAGGTCGGTGCTCTACCTGACTGAGCTATACCCGGAATATTAACTTTTCAAAAAAGCGAAAGTGGCCAATTGACCATCCATGGCCACAGTCGCCAGCCAAGCATTACGCCTGGCCTCTCAAAGGAGGAGAGGGTGATGTCTTCTATAAAAGACCTGCAAGCATAAGCGTTTCCGGTGTCCGCATTTCTGCTGGTTTCTGTATCTGCCTATATTGCTGCAGGTCTATAAAAAGCCAGCCAGCTTGTAACTGATCCGTGTCTGAGTGCAAGCCACAACTTGTCGTGGCCACATATAAAATAGGACGGAGAGTTTGGGACAAACTTGTCAGCCGCTGGCATATTTCAGAAAGTCGGCAATAGAATTGACCCTTCAACAGGTTGTAATGTGTCGCCGTGCGTTATTGTTGTCCCTGCTGGACGCCTAAGTTTTATCCGGCTATTATCTCAGGCCGCTTTCGACCGACAATCAAGCAATTCTGAGCCGTGTACTGTTTTAGGTTACATTCTGAACTGGTTCGCCATTTCCACATACACGCCATTGCCGACTTTTTTTCTAAAAGGCAGGGCGTAGGTAGAGTTGAAATCAATGGACTCGATTAACAGTTTATGTGCTTGCCCTGCCCTATAATTTGCCGAAGAAGTGGGCAGCGGCAAAGCTTTGCGCTCTTTGCATGTGTGCCCCTCCGTGTAACTCTCCCTGACCTCTGTCTGCTCAGGTTCATAATGAGTTCCCTTGCGGGCATTTTCTCCATTGCACATAGCCGTCCCGCTGCCACGACTTCGACAAACCGAAGCCCTGTGTGCAGGATTCCCCACCCTGCGCCACCATAAACATCTGGAACGGAATCCTCTTTATTAGTAGTTCAAGGTTCCTATGGGTTCCTGTTTGCGTATCAACCCAACCCGACGCTACCACGCCGACACAGGACTTCGGTTTTTCTCTATTTACTTGTATGAGAGCTATTTATTTATTTTTCAATTGTTACCCAAAATAAAAAAATGTGAGAAAATGTTTCCGAAGCAGGAAATATACTACAATCAACATAACCTTCCGGTGGCCTCGCTTTATTTTTACATTTTCGGCACGTGAAAGTACAACTATCTTCACACCAAGAACAATCATCCCTTCTATAGGCTTTGCTCGCTGGATTAGAACGTGTACCTTTTAGTAACCAAGTATGCTTGTAATGTGCTTCTTCTCCACAAAATTCACATTTTCTACGTAAACGCTTTTGAGTTATTGTTCTTATTTCATCTTGACCTGGAAGAATATTTAGTGTATTGTCCATTTTACTTTTTCCCTGCCAATATCATGGCGATAAGAGAACATATGATCCAGTGGATGGGCTTTGAATGGTAATTCCAAATAAGTTCTTTTCTCGTTTGTAATAGCACGTAACTCTTTACCATGTTTTCAGCATCTATGTATTTGGTAATATCTTTTTTTACTGCTTCATCCCTGCTACGGAAAGCGAGGTCGGCAAGAGCACGTTTCCTTCTTTCAACGGAACTACATATTTCGTGTGTAATAGGATATAATTTATGTATATATTGAAATTGTTCCATTTCTGTCATGTCTAAGACGGATAATAAGTTTTGGATCTCAGGAGTCATACTCTGATCCTTGCGTAAACTTTGTGTTCTTCTCTTATTGCCTTTGAAACCTGTTCCACTCCCAAAGGAACGCTCATTTCTCTTATAAAACCCTCGAAGTTCGGCATGCTCGGAATTTTGTATAAAGGCCATTTATTATGGTTGATTTCTATGCCTAATAAATTTTGATTCTTTCCTACAAAGAAAATCAGTTTTATCTCATAGTCTATGTACTCCGGCTCTGGATTGTATGAGGGCTTGATGCAATATGTATAATCATGCTTAATAGAAAAGGCCGACATCCATTCTCCACCCATATATGTTAAACAATTACTTACTCCGACTTTATTATAAAATTCCTGTTCTTCTGGTTTCATTAATCCGTAAGCACGAACATAATTTATATCTTTGAGTTTTTCGATTAGATTCATGTCAATCTCCCCGCCAACTGCCAGTTTGAACACCATAACCAATAAGCTCCACAAATGGCACTAAAAACTACATAAATAGCTATCACAATCACAGCACCTTCCAAAATTACGTCCTCTTTATCACAGGTCGGCTGTTTTTTGATTTTCTTCTTGAGAAATCCTAATCCATAAAAGACAGATAAAATCACCGCTATCTCAAGTATCTTCAAAATTAGAAATATAAGAAGTCGCATTTTAGCTCCTTATAAAAAGGCTCGATGCTTAGAGAATAAATTTATTTGCAATTTCAAATATTTGCTTTCTCTCTTGTTCTTGTTTTTTTATAAGAGTATTTCGTTTTTTCTTTTCTGTATAATAATTCACATTTTCATTAATCAGTTTGGTTAAGATTCGAGGGTCAAGCGCATCCAATTCCCAAGAATCTTCTCCATAAGCTTTTATGTATGAATTGTATCTACTGTCAGTTGTCTTTGCTGGATTTGGTGGCGGATTGAATTCTTCTATTTGTTCCATAGTAAGAGCTATTCTTGAAACTTCAAGTTCAGCATCAAAGAGATTCAATCTATCTTCAATATCACGGGTCATGTCTATGCCCGAAGGGTCATGGTCACCAAAATGTAACAAAATACAGTTATGCCAATTCTTAGCACGATTAAATCTTTGTGCAGAACGCCACATTTCAGATTGAGAAACATATCCACGACAAGATAAGTAGCCCACATCCAATGGGTCACATGCTTGTTCAATAACACCAACTAAAGCGTCCTTTTCAACCCAAACTTCTATGTAATAATTTTGGTTTATCCTTGTGTTAACATTATAACTTTTTGCTGCTGATTTGAGAATATCTGCCGGGCTGTTCCAGTGAGACAAAGACTCATACTCTCTCGTTCTGTCAATTATACTATCCCAATCTATTAAACCTGCAAGCCTTGCATCATTTATAATCGAACCGAGCCTATTATATTCCGATTGCTTATTTTGAATTATATCCCGTGCTACAAACTGATAATACAATTGACGCAAAGTCAGGTCGTAATCTTCTTGTTGATATTCCTCAATTATATCGTTTGCGTGGTCAATTATTTCTAATGAACCACTATGAAACCGTTTTTTAATATACGCAATTTTCATTTATCACCTTATAAAAAAACGGCCCGCTGCTTTGAGAATGGTTCTGGTACGAACAGTCTTTTGGGCGAACGGGCCGAGATAGCCTGCGAAGTGCCACCGAAAGTTTTATTTGCTGTTCGTACCATACATGATTCCTTTCTATTTCACAATATCGGTATTTTACGGGAATAACTTTAATTTGTCAAATTAATTTTTTGCATTTTTTCAAGAATTATTCTTGATTTTATCTAAATCATAAATATAATAAGGTTTATGAAAGCAAAAAAATATCACAAAGTACACGATGTTCGGATAGAAGCCAGCCATAAATGGTGGCGGAAATTCGAGAAATGGCGCAAAGACAACGATTTTAGAACACGCTCGGAAGCCATAAGACAGGCGATAAATATGCTAACGAAATAGCTTATTTATCAAGTGCTTCGTCTATCTCCTCATACATTTTCTTGAGTTCAACTCTTGATTCTATGATTTCGTTTCTTAAACGACTGATTGTTTTTTCTGCTTCGTTCAAATCGGTAAGCAGTTTCATAACCTCCGAGGCTTTAGAGGCAATATCATGCCTGATTTGGTCAATATCCATGTCATTATCTCTCCCTCAAATCTTCTTTAATATCATCTATGCCTTCTCTAATATACTCAAGTTTTGCTTCCATACGTTCTATTGCTTGAGTGTTTTTTTTAACATCTGGCTCAATTCCAGCTATATCTTCCTTGTTCGCTTTCACGTTTGCGCATAAAAGTCCATAACCAAATATAGCAGTCGCTATAATCACTACAATCGTTATAACTACACTTAATTTACGCCAGATTCCATTGCCATCTTTCATTGTTTTCTACCTTTGTTTGTATCCTTCACTAAAATTTACTTCATATCTTCTTCAATCCATTTTTCGATTTCCAGTGCCCAATTTCTGAGTTCATCCATTTTTTCGTCTAATTTCTGACCTTCGTATTTGCGGCCATACTTTATACCGCGAGTTCTTATCTCTTTGAGCAGCCGTGCTTTGGCGATATTTTTTCTTTCTTCAAGCGGGAGTCGTGTATAACTATAACCTAATACTTTGAATAGTATCCTGTCGAAAGAGGTTAATCCTTCCTTTAAAATAGTTTTTTGTTTTTCCTTTTCTTTATCAGTCATCGAACCTTCACCAACCGCATCCATCATTCCGCCGATGAACCTGAAAGATTGTCCCATTATATAAGAAGAGATTTGACCAAATTGTAATATTGGATTCGCTTCGGTATTATATACTTGTTGGCCGGCACCAAAACTCCTTCGATTTTGAGAAATATCCCAGAAAAATATTCTATATAAAGGATGTATTTCCCATTTGGCCACATTTTTTAGCGATTGCATCCAGCGGGTCTCCGGCCTTATCGGATCATAAGAAGAAAATCTTTGCCAGTATTTAATTGGTTGATTAAGAATATAATTCAAACCCACAACAATTTCATTTTCTTGACCATCAACTACAACCGTTTTTTTGTACTTCCACGCCAGAGGACCAAGATGCTTGTCGTCTGGCTCGAATCCACGCCACCGCATATAACTATCTATCATGACTGGAATAGCCACCGCTCCTATCCACGCTTTCGCCCAGCGTTCCATTTTATGTCTCGGTGGTTTTTCACCAGTCTTGACGTAATTATAAAGACCATCGGTTATCGGTTCAACCAACGTCTTACCCATCTCGATAGGCATCAACCATCTAAAACTATAGACGAAGAAATATTTTGACATGAACTCCTTGTATTTTCTCGAAAGAAGCGAATAGCCTCCGTGTCCCTGAGAAGCTACTTTGACTGCTTCATCATGCGGATAACCCATTTGTCTTAAAGTAAGATAACTTTGTGTTCTCTGGACTTTGTCACCGAGCCATGTATAACGTGCGACCGCCCTATGAGCAGCCATCAATAAATTCTTAGTAGCTTTACCGAGCGTGACGTCCGTTCCGAACCAGGGCGTTTCGGTAGTTTTCTCGAACCATTTTATCGCCTTTTCGATGTCGGGATTATGCTGATTAATCCATGCCTGTATCTGTTCTTCCTGCGCTGCACGTGATACTTCGTAAGGGAATTGGTATAAATTCGATTCGTTAAGCTTGTGATATTCCGGCGTTTGATTAAGGACTATACTAAAGGCTTCAGTGAGATTCTTGACTTCATGCTTTGGATTAAGACTGTACATGCCCCTGAAATACTTCTGGACTGCATTGTAAGTATATATAATAGTTGGTTTTATGAATTGTCCAATTTTGACCATCCCGAATATTTGCTGTCTTAAACTACCCCTTCCATGGCGCATTTCGACCATTTCCCTAAGTGCTTGAGCATAAAGAGGATGAACGAGTTGTTCCTTGAGTTCGGGTGACGTTATTCCTATCTCTCTTTGATTTAACCATCCTTCGGCTCTTAAATCATCGGACACTGGTTTTATTAAATCGTTCGCCTTTGCGTATTCATGTAATTCCTTCAAAGCGGAACGATAATAATAGGAAGTAAGACTTTGAGCAGCAAGACGTGACATTCTTATATCGTCTTTCTCGATTATACCTTCCTTAAGATAATCTTTAAGGAACAACTTGCCTTTGCGCTTTTTGTAAATATAACTTAATTTATCGAGCATGGCCTTGCGCTTATCGTGTGGAAGGCGGTTAATTCTTTCCTCAATCACTGCTCTTGCCACATTGCTATGAGGAAGATAACGCATATTCTTTAATTGTTCATTCTCCGCAATCAGTCTTTGTATTCTAACCGAATTCTCCGGATGAATGAGTTTGGCCTTGAGTGCATCTATCCTGACATTGTTTTCCTCAATCATTCTTTCCTGAAATTTCTGTTTGAATATCCCCTCGGCCAACTGTTTTCGTTCGATTTCATCAAGAATTTCAGAGTAAGCATTATAAGTTTCTTCTAAGTCCTTTGGCGGTGTGAGTCTCTTATCCTCGTAGCTTATCGAAAGATTGACATCGTCATAGATTTTGATTTGCTTCGGTATTATTTTCTCAAGTTTGCTTATGGCCTTCTCGACAGCAGCGTTGCGCTTACCAAATGCTTTGAAAAGTTTATCGTACAATTCTGGGTTTTTTCTTCTCGTCTCGCCAAAAGTATATATCCAATCATGCGCCCTTTCGTAAACCTCTTTGACAAAAGACAATCTCGGCACTTCGGCAAAACCTTTCTCGAAACCGATATTTTCGTCAATTGTTTTAGATATTTCCTGTTCTGGTGCTGATTCAAGATTCCTTGAAGTTAGTTTCTCAATGACCTGCTCGGTCTTGGAAGGCACCATCTTCGCAAGGGCTTCGTCCGCCCACTTCTCGCCTTTGTATTCTTCAAGAACTTCGCGGGGGACAGGCTTGTTTTCAGATAAAGCCTTCTGGACTATTTCTTTATGTTGTCCTTCTCCCAAAAATTTAGCTTCTTTTCTTGCTTTGTTTAAAATATTCAAATTAGTTTTTGTTGGATGGTCTGATATTCTAATAGGATATATTCTGCCATCATTAAATACAATATTTCCATAAAGAGAACCAGTTTGTGCTTGATCGTATATTTCTAAATGTCCCTCATTTTTAATCTTTTCCTGCATTCTTTCTGCTAATTTCCATTCCCAACTTTGTGGATAAAGTGGTTTATTTCCCGCTCTATCTACCAAATTTATACCCGAAACATTTGAATTGACTTTTGATTCTTGTTTTCCATATTCTTTTTTCGTCATTTCCCACGGCTGCTCTTCCTGTACTACTTCCTGAGCTTGTGCCTTCGCTGTCTGGACTTTCTCCGCTTCTTTGGGGGTAACTAAGGGGTGTTTGGCCTCTACAGGCTTCCGGGGAGCTTTTTTGAGACGAATTGCCTGTTGTTCAACTGTTTCGCCTTCTAAAAGTTTTGGCTTAAATGTAACTTTCTGGCCTCGAAAAACAATATCCTGTGGTTCTCCTTTGCGAAGCAAATCCCTTGCTTTAATGACTTTCTTGAATTCTTCCTCAAATCCCTTGACTTTATCAGGGTGATATTTCAAAGCCATTTTTCTCGATGCTTTAGTAATTTCTTCCGGTGAAGCTCCTTTTTTCAAACCCAAAAGCTTTAGGGCTCTCGTTTGTTCGTTTGGAGTTAAAACTTTCCATATCTTACTAACACCTTGAGAAACAATACTAAACGCTGCTCCTATTGCCATATCCCGAAGAACGGCCTTCGGGCCTTCGTATCCATACTCAGCTTCGGTTGGGTCTATGATTTCCGAAGTGAGCTTTGCCGTTTGTTCGACTACCGCTGCACCGCCGAAAAGTTTCGCCGTTTCCGCCGCTTTTTGCAGAACGGATATGTCTTTGGGAGTGTTTCCTATAAGTCCGATTTTCTGTGCTAAAGGTGCTACCGCTTGTATTCTCGCAGCAAATTCTGAAATGTCACCTATTATATTTGGCAAAGTCCCTGGCTTGTAACCTGCGTGCCAATCCATAGCCTCATTAAGGCTCATATTGCGAACTTCATCGTCCCAATTCTCTTGAGGTGTTTCTCTTTTTATAACCGCCCATGCAATCTCACCTAAACCTAAAAGGCCACCTTTGCCTATCTTCAAAGCCTGACCGATGGTATTTGACATTACACCATCGAATATCTGTTTCGCTTTCTCAAGTCTGTCGGCGTCCGGCGGCAAGTAGTAAGTAGGCTCGCCTATTAAAAACTTTTTTATCTTCTCCCATTTAGTTGGTTTATAAGCCTCCAATCGCAAAGTAGCATCTTCGACCTTCGGTGGTTTGAAGTCCTGCGGATCTGCAACGAGAAGTCTATAATTGTCCTGAATATCACGCATATCTAATTCAGGTAAATCGATTTTCATATCGACTATATTTTCTATTTCTTCGTATTCTTTTTTGGGGTCGTATTCTTTTTGTTGAGGTTGATTCCATGCCCTTTCAAGCGAATCTTCGGTAGTCGTTTCATCCCATATTTTTTCGAGTAAATCCGGCATTTATTGTATTATCCAGTTATTCTCTTTTGCGAAATTTCTCGCCTGCTCTATAGTCATTCCGTTTTTACGTGCGTAATCCCTAAGCCACAAAACACCACGTTCATTCAAGATTATCGAGCCTTCTTTATTATAAGTACCTATCGGAACATTGCTCGGTATCGAGTAAGCCGTCTGTCCTGCTCTATTCGGTTGTTTTTCGCTTATCTGATGAGTTATTACTCCTTCTGGTGTAGGTTGTTTTTCATCGAGCCTTTCGCGCTTGATTATCATTTTGCCAACTTCCATAGCCTTTATCAAGATGTCACGCCTTTCCAACGGTTTTCCCTGTTCGGCGGCTTTCTCAAGTTCTTTATCAAGAGTAAGAACGGCTTCGGCGGTAGCTAATATCTGCAACTTGTCATCTTTGAACATACCACTTAACGGGTCTTTTTCTCTTATAAGTTCCTCCATTAAAGAACGTGCCTCTCGCTTCATTTCCTCGTCGGCTTTATTGTGCTCGCTTATAATCTCCGCCGCCAATGACTTACCAGTTGTCTTATCTAATTTCAAAGAATTTTTCATTAAAACTTTATAGGCTTCATCTACTGTTTTAGTACCCAAACCAACATCATTAATCGATTCTTTGACTTCACGATAGGCGATAAAATCAAGCTTGTCTGGATTTGATTTAGTCAATCCATTGTACAAATACTTTGCAGTCGTTCCATCTATCAGGTTATTCCTTAAAGCATCACTTACAACTTGAGGATCGTTTAATTTACCATCCCAATAATCGGCAATAAGCTGTCGTGAATTTTCTCCATGAATTCTTTTCAATTCATCATCATCTAATCGCTGTTGTGCTCTTATTTGAGCTTGAAAACTTGACCTTAATTTCACAATCTCATTGGCATTGAAAACGGGATCAACGCCAAACCCTCTGGCTATCTGGTTGGCTTTGCCTATATCATCAACACTCTGGGCATTTTGTAGAATGTACTGACTTATTATTGATTGAAAGGCTTCATTTTCGATGAATTTCTGTTGTTCGGGCGTCATTAAATCTGGAACGCCACCGTAGTTTTCGTCAATAAGTTCTATAACGGAGTCTATGCGGTTTTGCACTACCGATTCCGTTAAAAGCGTATCGGCGGGAATATCAATTGCATTAGTAAGGTTAATGTCGAAAGCCTGTTCCTTGTTCGTTTGTGATTGCCTAAAGGACGTCTCCGCTGCACCCGCTCGAATTTGCTCGAAATCTATACTGAACCTGTTGATTATCTTATCTCTTGCGCCCGGAGTCTTTACGTCCTTTAAAATGTTCGATAACATTCTGTCTTTACGACTGTCAATCTCGCTCACGAATTCTTCCGGCTTGTCGGCGTTCTCTCTTTGCCATGCGTAATATTCTTCTGACTCTGAAATGAATCGTCCTATAGCGTTCGAGTATTCTTCACTCTCTTTTTTGCGTATAGTTTCAGAAAGTAACATTGAGCCTATATCGAATAAAGTCCGTCCGAACTCGGCTTTTGCCTGCTCTTCCTGTCCCGTATAATCTCTAAATATGTTCATTATTTACCTTTGTTAAACTGGTGGTATTAATCCAGTAGGACCACCTAATAATCCACCGCCAGAGCCACCAACGCTACTACTCATACCACCGAGACCGCTAGTTGACGCAGCAGTCCCCGCTGCACCACCACCAAAAAACCCCAAACCATATAAACCAATTCCTAAAGCGACACCACCAGCCAGTAAAGAAGTCAACTTCGACCATTTGCTCGCTTTTTTGGCCTCTTTAGCCCTTTTGCGGAGAATCGCAGCCTGATAATTTAATCGCCTGATTTCTTCGCTTGCCTGCATCTCAATCGTTTCTCTCGCACGACCATATTTCTCAGATAATGCTTTTCTCCTTGCAGAAGCTGAACCACCACCTACTCTCAATCCGGCCTTTGCCGTTCTCGCTTTTTGAGTGCCTAAAGTAATATCTTCCTGCTCTAATAGTTCTCTTTGGCCTCTCAATGCCATTCGTTCGGTATATTTAGCCTGCAAGTCAAGCTCTGCCGCCTGTGCCTTTAAGGAACTTTTTTGTTTTTTGAGCTGGCGATATTTCTGAATGCCCTGCATCGTCTGGCCACCAGCCATCATAAATAAAGATAAAGCTCCCATAGTTTATTCCTGATAAGAAATTTCAAGTTGACAACTAATTCCCCTTAAAGTAAACGGAGAAGGTTCATTAACATCGAAATATATTGTTGGCTCTGTAAATCTACCTCTTGGGAACTCCGTTGGCCACAGACCGGTTTTAAGCGAAGATATGGCCTGTGCCTGAGTATGAGTCGAATCTGTTCCCACGTTAAAGTCGAGAGTTTCGTATAAATCCAAAGTGAGATTTTGAACTTGCGTTCTTTGATAGGCACTCATACCAAAATCCGTATAAGTTGCCAAGGGCATCGTCTCGAAAGTCGAAGTGTAAGGAAGCCCGACAATTATATTAGTATATTCAATTGGCGGAAATATTCGCCCATTCGCAACCGTATATGTTCCTATCGGCCAACCATCAGCAAAAACAGATACATCCCTGCCCTCAAGATGGTCAAGGTCTTCATATATCTTATAGGTCTGGGATAAATACAATGGTGGAACATCGGTAACAATAATGCCGGGTACAGGATTGTATGCCAGTAATATTTCCTTAGAATCCTTACCTTTTGACGGTGCGCCCTCATAAAGCGTTGGTTCTTTGGCACAATCCACAAACCAACAGTCATTTTGGTCGGTTCCCCAATCCACGGGCTGGAATTGCTCTATGTAACGCCTGTCAATCGAATTGATTTCCCTTTTAGTTATTACCCACAATTCGTCTTCGTTGGTATTAGGAATGCAGGCTATTGATTCAAAATCATCTGAGTCGCCAGTTGTATGTCTCGCCCAAGCGAGGACTTCATGGTCTTTATTGTAAGTAAAAGAAAGCAAAGTCCCATCTTCACGAACGCACCATAAAATAAGGTCTGGCCTGTTCTGAAAAGCTATCTGAGTAATTCCATCACCTGTTATATGCTCGGAGAGAATTGTCATATCAGGCGCAACGTACCGTTCGGAAGTATGAGTATAAGTTACTTCCCTGACCTTTTGGGAGCCACGTTCTATATAAAGTATAGCATTGCCCGCCGGCACAGCCTGTATATAAGCCGAGCCGTTCATGGCCTGCATTCTGAAAGTAGGATCGAATGTCGGAGTAATAGGTTTGTCGGGCTGGCCTAATCTACCTATGCCTATCGAAGTGCCTATCATTAAAAACTCTCTCGACAGCATCCATTGAATTTGATTAACTCCCGCTAAGATATAAGTCCAGGCATCGGCATCGTTGTCTCCTAATCCTACATCGAAATCGTCGTAATCTTCATTTTCTTCCATTGTTATAGAAGCCCAAATATTATCGGGATAAGAAGATGATCCGCCGTAAATACATCTTTGTTCGTGATGAGCTATTGTACGAGGCCAGCCACGATAATCGCTCCATGCCCCCTCCGACCATTTGTAAGTGGCATCTGTACTTGCAAGTTCTTTTAATATAGTGCCATACACTTCGTTGGCGTCAACGTAATAAGTAATCTTTACTACACCGCCGTAAGTCATTCCCCTCGAAGATAAATTGAAACATGGAAATCCGCCGTTATAGGTTTTCATATAAATCCTATATACAGCATTGTCTTCCCTTTCCTGACCACTCCAGATAATATTGCCGTCGTAATCGTATGTATGTTCACATACTATGTGCCATGTAGTGCCGTCATCGTATGAATTTTGAAGAATTATAGTACCTGACCAGCTCGAATGCGTGGAAAAATCTATGTATTGATTCTCATATACGTTTATCTCACCGGAATAATCAGATTCTACCCAACCGGCTCCGGGGTTGTCATAATCGTAATATAGTTTGGTTTCATCCGAACCACCGAATTGACCTTTAATACTATTGGAATCGAGAACGTGGCTTATTTGCCACAAGGAACCTTCGTGCTCTTCATCGAATATATCGTCTGTCGCTTCAAGCTTTACTTCACCTTCGCCAGTATAATCGGCATCTTCCATCATTTCTATTTCATTAAGGCCAAGTAAAATCTCCGAACTGCCGAACCTTCCGGTCCAATTGTAATAAGAACCCCACGAATCATAACAATAAACACGATAATAAGTATAGGCCGTATCGTTATCAAGATAGAGCGTCGCCCATAATTCGTAATCACGAGTCCAATCCAAAAGGGCCTCGTTCGTATCATAAACATGGCAAGCACCCGCCCAATCATTGATTGGTATTTTCGTCCAATCCGAACCGTTATTACTACCTTCTATTTTGCATCTTGCAACGTCAACAGCTATCCAATCTTTATTAAAACAATTCTGAATCCTGACTTTCTTTATCGTCTTGGCTTCCGTCCACTTACAGCTTATCCATTCATCATCGTAACTTGTCGCACCCCAACCATCCAAATACGAAATAACATTATCAAACGCCTTTGAAGCAGTATAGAAATCTGCGTATGCGCTGCTTGCATCGTACTCGCATCCAGCCTCGTTTGTTATATCACCGGAAGGCTCGACTTCGTAAGTCGGAGTTATTTTTACCGCGGTGTCTTCGTTTTCTTTGAGAAACGGGCCGTTACGAAATGCTATTTTGTCCATTGCCCATGAAGTCTCATCGGAATAGGCAAGCTTATATGGTGGATAGTCAGGATGAACGAACCTCATATATTCAGCATCCTGGGCATACTGAACCTCAAATATATCGTTTGCATCGTAAGGAGAACTTACTTCGTAAGGACTTTCCCCATAAGTCACTTGAGAGCCATCGTGACAAAATCTCAAGTATTCATCGCCCATTTCCACGATGTATTCATTGTCGTCATTTACTCTATAAGAAATAAGTCTTACAAAGTCGTTTGAGTCTTTTACTTCGGCGATGTATTTCGTTCCAGGCCGTCTCTGGACAGGCCCTTGCGACCTTACGAGCATATTAACAAGAGTCTTAGCACCAGTCTTGTATTTAACGAGTTCACTGCGGGCATTCATTAACGGAGAAAGCTCGCCTGCATTAAAAGAATGAAGAGATACATTCTTCTTCGTAGTCACCCCTAAAGCTATGGAGCACAAAAATGTTAAAAGAAATACTCTTTTCATCCTACTCTTAGATTGCTCCTTGCATCAACAACTAAAGTCGTTTTCTTTTCGTGGTCGTCTTTGGTTTTAGTCTCTTTAGCCTTCGGCTTCGCTATAAGTTCATATTCGTTAAGAAGTTTTTGCCTTCTCTCGAAATCCGTCTCAATTTCACTGGCGAGAAGTGTAGCAAAAGCATGCTTGAAAGACTCGGTGTATTTCGTTGGGTCATCGTTAATCCCAGCCTGCTCGTAAGGAATATACTCGATATAGGCACTGTCGCCGTCGCTATTTGATAAAGTATTTGTAGCCAAGAGAATTCCGCTTTGTGAAGCTTTATAAGCCTTGCTCTCCTCCCAGTCTGCACCTGTGTATTCGTCCGTACTATCGAGAGTCCAATTTCCGCTTCCATCGTCATCAGGCGGCTCACCGTCGTCAGTATCGTCAGCAGAGGTATGTGCTGTCGTACAGACGTAAACATCATCGTCCGAACCTGTCACCGTATGGGCGTAATTCGTGAAATCCAAAGGCTGACAATCATAATTTAATTTTTTACTGCTCTCGTCCGTTTGCCTTATTAAGTAAAGAAAGTTGGAAGGTTTTTCAAAAAGACAAGACCAATCGCCGTATTCTTTATTGATTGTTATCCTGTTACCTAAATCGGCGAACCTCTTGGCGAAGTCCGGCCTTATCTCATCGAGACATCTCAAAAGGCACGTCTCGTAATACAAAGCAGCACGTTTAATAGTATTGTTCTCACCGGTATTAAAGTCTGCGAAAACACTATCATCTATACCCGAAGAGTAAAGTTCACCCGTATCCTGAATCCCCGCTTTCGTCTTGGATATAGCGAGATTCACTTCAAATGTTTTAGCGTCATTATCGGCCATTGTTAACTCCTAATTTCAAGGATCATCTCCTGAAGCGTCATAAAAAGTCGTACCTCCCGCACCTCTCGATGACGTCCCCGTAGTATCAATATGATAGACTGGTACTGATATACGTTCGTAAATAGCATCAAGAAGTCCTCCGTAGCTTATTCCCCAAATGTAAACTACGTCACTCTCGGCAGGTGTAAAGCTAAAGTCGCTATCGACTGTGACTACTCTTGCCGCCGTCCAGTCTTTTATTCTTCTCGTCTCGTAATGTGAATCGTCGGCGTCCTGAATGGCAATGTTCATTCCGTTATAAGCATCTGCCGTAGCTACTCCCGCCGTCAATGTAAATGAATTGACATCGTCCGCCGTTTTAACGTCCGTCGATACCAATACGATAAGGTCTGTCATCGACTTAATTGAATCGAGAATTGTATCGAGCCGCCCTCCGTCAGCCCAATCAGTCTGTAATTCGTTCGTATCGTTAAGAATTGAAGTGAAATTAGAATCCCATCTTTCCGCATACGTGATAATTTCATTGCTATCGGCCATTATATTCGTAAGATAGCCCGTCATTGTAGTTAAAGTTGACGGTATTGTAGTTCCGGTATCGGTTAGAATTTCCGCTAATTGAGTCGAATTTGCGTCTATTTCTGCCCTTATTTCCTCTACGTTCGGGTCGTTAAGAGCTGCGAAATTGGCGTCTATTTTGCTCTGGTCGGCGGGGTCTGACGGAAGATTGTCTGTCTTTGCTTTAACAGCGTCTATCAGAACATCAGTCCTTCCGCCGTCAGCCAGTTCAGTTTGAATTTCGTTCGTATCAGTTATAGTATTTTGAAGCTGCTTTGAAGTTGTTTGCCAGTTCGAGCCGTCCCAGTATCCTTCTTCATACATCAAAGCATAGTCCGTATCCGCCGGATTAGCCCCTGCTTTCTGGTAAATCACTATCGAATAATATCCTTCGCTTATATCGGTATCGAAATCGCCGAGATATAAACTCCCCGACTTGTCGGTAAGGGAAATATCGTAATCGTCTGCGTCACGTCCACCTGTCCCCCAGTCCTCGAAAGTATCGCCTGAAACATACCAGACCTGCCCGCTCGAATTTCTTACACAAAAGTACAGATTAAGAGAACTTTCATAATAAGAGCGCACTTCATTAGCTCCGTAAGCCGTTGCGCACAATAAAATTATGAATAGTAATTTTTTCATTGTATTATTATTACCTGTGATTTTTTCCCTTCTCGTATTTGGTCAATCGTGGAGTCGTCAAGGTAGTCATCATATATCAACACTTCATCAATCAACCCGTCCATTCCCTGAGTGGAAGGATAGCTTATATATAAAGTCTCGTTACTCGGCACGAAAGCGCTTGCCGTATCTCCGATGTCTGCTCCGAAGCTGTCTTGAGCGGTATCGTCCCATATCCTCATCTTATAGTCGCCGTCACTGTCCATCCCGAATGCGAAGTGATACCATGTGTCAACCGCAACAGCAGAAGCATGATAGGTTACACCTTCCCACGAAGAGCCGTCAGTGGAATAATCGAAACAAAAATAAGTATTTGTGTCAGCATGTTTGCGTATCGCTAATTGAAGAGTATCTAATTTGTAGAGAAGGATTCTATAATCGTTCACATTGGTCGGCAGAGTATCAAATTTACACCAGCAACAGAAAGTAATCTTCTGTGTCCCCACACCGTTTTTCAACGGGAAGTCTGCGTCAAGGTCGCCATCCGCTATGTAAAGACTGTCACCGCCTTCGGCTGCGGGTGTAAAATCGGCACATGAAGAACCTTCCTTATAATCCCCGGTCTCAGCATCTGGAGCTTCGCCCTCGGTCAAAGTATTGCCACCTTCAGAATCTACCGTAAATGCACCGCTCTCTAAAGACCACAAAGCAATCGGAGAGCCTACAACTCCATGTACTAAATTAGTGCAAAATAGTATGAAAATAGTAGATAAAATCAATCGTTTCATATCAGTCCACATTCGCATTTTCATAGCCCCAAATATCAACCGATACCTTACTTGTAGTACCAGCTTTATGAACGAATAATATGCAGTCGTCCGCATCTATTATTGCATCATCGAAACCGGAAGTCTCCTGGTCTGTATATATTCCTGTACCATTTGCATCACATTCGATTGTGTCTATAAGAGAATCGTTGGCCTGGCTAAAATCTGTTCTTCCATTTGTTTCATAAAGCTCAAAATCGTAATTATCCGAATCGCTCCATGCCTCTATTTTCGTTATTTTAAAACTTACACCTTTAGGGCTGCCAACTTTGACCCATTTGTCCGCTCTACCCGAACCTGTCTCCAATTCGTCCGGGTTTTCTATGTGGAAAGAATACATTTTTATACTTCTTGCCAATACATACTGTGTATCACCGCCCGTATCTGCCGTTCTTAAAATGACATCGTTAGGCTCATTCGCTCCATCCGTATCAATAGAAATCTCTCCCGAAGCATCGACATCAGGATCAGTTCCGGATGGGGGACTAAACGAAGCCGAACCGGTAAAAGAAACGTCACCGGTAGTCCCCGCCGAGAAATAATTCGTATTGTCATCGCCGACTTTCAATGCTCCTACCACTTGGAGTTTGGTATCCGGACTCGTAGTACCGATACCAACACTGCCTATCGGCGCCAAAGCAATATCTCCTACACCTGTCGATATTTCTAAATATCCGCCGCCGGCACCTGTTCCTTTGAATATAAACTTTCCCCATTCGGTATTAGCTGTATCCGGGTCGGTCGCAGAATGAAGATAAATAGCAGGATCGGTTTCGACAGCTTCGTGGTCGTGGTCTGAACTAAGATTATCAAAGGAAGTAAAAATCGTATTCCCGTTTGAAACACCACCTGCAATATTAGTTCCCCATAGTAAACCATCATCGGCAGAAGGAGAAAGACCAAGCCAAGTAGCATCAGTTTTAAGTTTTAGAAACGAATAAGTAGTGTCCGGCTGTTGAATGTGAAGTAGTGCGTCCGGAGTATCAGTTCCAATTCCAATTCGACCGGTATAGTCATCTATCGAAAAAGCTATTTGTCCACCATCCCTGTATATCTCGAAATTTCCATTTGCAGCTATCCTTATATCGACATATTCGTCTCCGTCCGTCTCAATCAATCTGATAGTATTATTATTTGCATCTGCCTTTACCGTTAATGGGTCATTGGGAGTAGCAGTTCCTATGCCTATTCTGTTACTATCATAATCAACAACAAAAGTTCCATCGTCTAAATTCAAATCCTCGCTCATCGCTCCGGTAGTATCGCCTACTAATTTAATAAATAAATCCTGAATATTGTCGGCGTCACCATCATCGTCAGTATCAATCTGATGCAGATAATCATATATAATATTCGAAGATGGGGCGTCAATATTGCCGTTCATTGCACTCGAATAAACCGTATCATTGCCGTCAACAAAGCTATTTTCTGCCACATCATAGACGGCCTTCGTCATATCACCGGCTCCCGCCACAGCACTCCAGACAAGTTCACCTGGGTCATCGTCCCACATTAAATATTTATCAGCGCCCGGGTCTGCCGGGAAAACAGTATCAGTTCCACCAACGGCAAGAACAGACTCTGTAATATCTGTAGCGTTGCCCGTACTGGTCACATCGCCTGTCAGGTTTGCATTTGTCGTCACTGTAGCTGCGTTACCAGTGCATGTACTTGAAGTCAGCGTATCGCTAATACGGTCATCAGCAATCTCACCAGCGTCGAAGAAATCCGTCGCTGAATCACCTGTAGCCGCATCCACCGCCGTTAGACTGGCTCCACCTCCTGAAAATTCCGTCGCTGTAACCGTCCCGGTGTCGGGGCTATAGTGGAAATCACCATCCGATTCCAATGTAGCATTGTCGGTAGTAAATACTATCTCTTGGTCGTCATCAGTATCCTCATCATCGGCTACTGTAACGGTTGCCGCCAAAGTTACTGCCCCTTCGTCACCCAAGTTATCAATGTCAGCCCAGTTTATATGAGCATTATCAATTGAATCATCGTTATAGTGCTCCGAATCAATACCGTTATCTGCAATATGATTTTCATCGACACAATCGCCACTCAAAACTCCACCAGCAGCCAAATCGGTAAGGTCACCCCAATTTATATCGGCATCATCGACAGAGTCATTCGGTAAGTCTATATCACCCGTCCCCACAAAAGAGACTGCATGTTTGGCGATTTTCATATACCCTGCGCCTACGTCACCTATTCTAAAGTCGTTGACGTCAAGCTGAGTAATATGAACTCCGAAGTCGATAGTATCGGCGGCGTCCGGATTGGTAATATCGTCCCACGCCGTAGCTCCCCCGGAGTCGGCGTCGGTTTTCATATAGAACATATCATTATCGGCATCGTAAGAGACTACGAAATCATCGTCGCTCGGAAGAACGTTTACATCGACTAAATATCTTACTTCATCATCGTCATACCATACGAGAGTCCCGTCTTTTATTCCAGTTACGGTATTATCGTATTGAAATTCCCCTACAACGGAAGGCGAACCGTCCGCATCCGGGAACTGGAAGGAGCCGTCGATAACAGCCGTTCCGCCATCGGCAATGAAAGTATGGTCGGTAACATCACCGCTACCATAGTCCATATCCGCTGCACCGGTAGTATCTATAAGGTCGGTAATTAGAGTAGGAGAAGTTATTTGAGTCGCTGAAGACGTCCCTAATACCCATCCCGTTACGGTTACACTATCGGCTATTGTCGCTGCATTACCAACGGAGGTTACTTCACCTGTTAGATTGGCGTTAGTCGTTACGGTAGCTGCATTGCCAGTGCATGTACTTGAAGTCAGCGTGTTGCTAATACGATCATCGGCAATCTCGCCGGCGTCGAAGAAATCCGTTGCTGAGTCGCCGGTAGCAGCATCCACAGCCGTCAATCCCGCTCCTCCGCCAACAAATTCCGTAGCCGTTACCGTACCCGTCGAGGGATTATAATGAAAGTCCCCGTCAGTCTCTAAAATCTCGTTCCCTGCTCCGTTAGCATCGGCAATAAAAGCGATGAGATTGTTTTCGTTTGTGCTCTCATTGTCGCCTACGACTAACTTTCCGGTGTCCGAAAGATATGTAATGTCCGACCAGTTTAAGTCTGCGTTATTAATCGTGTTATCAGCATATTCACCCGCTCCTATTGCCCCGGCAACTGATGAAGGAGAAACTACAAAGTCAATATCTCCGGTATCATCCTGATAAGTCACCGAAATATGGGTCTCTGTTCCACCTAACATCCCACCGACGAAGTCTTCAACCTCTTCCTCAGTCAACGTAGCCGTGATATATCCAAGACCTATAACAAAGTCATAAACATCGTCTGACGTCGAGATAGCATCGTCCCTGCCGTCGGTGGGACTTACGATATTTACTTCAATGGCCTGTGAAGTCAAAGTGTAAATAGTCGCCATGTTGGTATCTAACGTCACTGCATCGTGGCCGCCGGGAAGCGCCTCTATCTTATCTCTTACGGCGTTCATCGAAGGTGCATTGATATTGCCGTTCCAGCTCGTAGCGTTATAGGCAGTATCATTACCATCTACAAAGCCGTCCTCGGCATTGTCGTAAGTCGATAAATCAAGATAACTGCTCGCCGTTATATCGTCTGCAACTTCATCGTCTGCCCAGGGATTGTCTGTATTCACTAAGTTTTCTGCTATAGTACCATCAGCTATATCGGTCAACGTTGATTCAAGAGGCTGAAAAGCCGCCACTCCCCAATCGTAAATTTGTTCGTTAGTCGCCAGATGTTTAGCGTCATCTTCTACTACCGCCGCCGTATTCGCATCTATCGAATCGTCCGTTAATTTAAGTAAATCAACAACAGTCAGGTTAGTATCATCCGAGACATCAACTTCACCGTCCTTAATATCATCGGAAACAATTATCGAATTGTTGAGTTCACCTTCGGCAATACCAGCCGCTATCTCATCTGATAAGTCCTCCACATCAACCCACGAACCTGAGCCATCGAATACTTTTGTTGAATCGTTCGGTAGTTTTACCATCAAGCCGTGAGCGGAAGTTGAGACGTTAAGGTCGGTATTATCATCGGGAGAAGCCCAATCGTCCAGCTTCCATGTTGTCCACCAGCTTTCATCCACTAAGGAACCATCATCATCGGAATCTATCTGATGTAAGTAATCATAAACTGCATTCATCGATGGAGCATTAATATTGCCGTTCCAGCTCGTAGCATCGTATGCGGTGTCGTTACCATCGACATAGCCGTCCTCTGCGACGTCGTAAGTCGATTTGAGCATATCACCGGAACCGCCGGGCGTATCGAATGTCGGGGCGGAAGTTGCACCGTTGGATTTAAGATATTGACCGTCCGTTCCAAGAGCAAGCTGTTGAATAATGGAATCACCATCGCTATAGAATAATCGCCATGCGGTTGGAGCGGAAAGAGTTGTCAGATTGGCATCGGACAATTGATAACTATTGGCGTCAATATCCCATGTGCCTTCTCCTGTGTTACGCAAAAAGCCGGTCGAATCGTATGTTAATGCGGCTATAGCAGTTAAATTGGCGTCCGCCGGTTCGTAAGTTCCTGAATGGTCGTGATTGCTGAGTGAATAGCTGTTGGCGTCTATGTCCCATGCCCCTTCTCCTGTATTTCTCAAATTTCCCTTTGAACCATAAGTAATCGCCGCAATAGCAGTCAAATTCGCGTCCAAAACCTGAAATGCCGCTACTCCCCAGTCGTAAATGTCATCCGAAGTCGATAAGGCATCGTCCCTTCCGTTTGTAGGGGTCGCTATATTAACTTCAATAACCTGATTGGTAAGACTGAAGATTATTGCCATGTTCGTATCGTAGGTTACGGCGTCGTGAGTATTGGGGTCGGCGGTGATATAACCTAATCCAATCACGAAGTCGTAAATTTGTTCATTAGTAGCCAGATGCTTGGCGTCGTCTTCTACTATTGCCGCCGTATTCGCATCGATAGTATCGTCTGATAATGAAAGTAAATCGACAACAGCAAGGTTCGTATAATCGGAAATGTCGATTGCCGTTCCATTCCACGTTCCCGTGCCTATCGTACCAACCGTGGCTATATTTACGTCACCTGTCCAGCTTTTAATAAAATTATCTCTTGTTATTGCATAAGATGTAGGCGTCCCGCCGGGGTCATCGACTATCAACGTCAAATCGTCCGAAGAAGCATTGCTTTTGGTTGCCATTGCCGACCACTTGACTTCGGCGGCGTAAACGGACGCCACAAAAATAAGAATAATTATAATAACGATTATTTTCTTCTTCATACATCACCTAATCAAAAACCATTGTATTACCGTCCTCAAATACCATCGTGTTACTGTCCTCGTAAATCATCATATATCCTTCCACACCTGCCCAAGTCGCCCAGGCAATTCTTCGCCATGTATTGGTTTCAATACAGCCGTAAATATAGTTTTCATCCCATGCAAGGTCGCCTTTTGTCCCTGTATCTGATACGCCTGAAGGCGTCTTTTTCGTCGCCACATTGAAATGATTGCCCAAAATATTAACACTTGCAAAGTTAGGGTCGTGCGCTTCTCCTAATTCCAGAGTGTCTCTCGCCTCGGTGGCATTCGGGTCGTTCAATAGACCTCTTATATACTGAGTTATGTAAGGCAAAACAGGAATAGGCTGAGCTTGTACGTTTGCCGCAAAGAACAAGATTAAAATAAAAACTAATTTTTTCATTAATAGAGCCGCCCGTAAATTCCTATACTCGAAGCCTCTGCGCTGCCAGCAACGTCATAAGTCACAAAATCAATCCATTCCAAACCCGCCAAATCTAATACGAGAATACATACCTCGTTATCACCGGAGTTATAAACCTGTGCATTAGCACCGTCACCGCCCATATCCAGCGGCCATTTGGAAGTTTCGTCAAGACTAATAGTATCAGCCCAATAACCATTGGTTATAGTATCACCATTTGGTTCGGTATGGACATCCTGAGTTCCCAAAACTCCGTCTCCCTCGCAAATAATTTGAGCCATACCATTACCCTTAGCCCATCCTACAAGAGTAAACGAGAAAGTCTCATCAGCCGCATCTGTTCCATAAAAAGCAAACATCCACTTTGAACCGGCTGAAGATGTATAAGGCTGGTCAGCTATTCCTCTTGATACTATATGATATGCTCCCGATGGCTTGCTTGAAAAAATGCCTTCATTGGCGTCGAGCGCAAGCGAAGCTGCAAAAGTAGCTCCGTCCTCGGCGGCTGAATCCTTGATTCTTACCCATTCAGAATGATAAGTGTCAAGTGGCTCCGCAAAAGTAAGCTTGACCATAAATACAACCGATAAAATTACGGCAATAATTAATAGTATGGCAATAATAGATTTGCCTAAATTTTTCATTTTAATTCTCCTGTCTATCTATCTAAAATTATTCTTCCCATTCAATCTTAGAATAAAAACACTGTAAGCTGCGAGAATCAAAAACACTAATACCGCAGGAACAAAACAAATATATGACAATACTTTTTTCATTACTTAAAAAAGCGGAGGGCGGTTTTTGAAGGAAGTCCGCCCCGCCGCTTAAAATCTTTATCCGGCCTGGTCTGCAAAGGCAGGCGCAGTATCACTATTGACCGTTCCAGTTACGTACCAGTTCAAACCGTCACAGGAAACTTTGACTCTTGTACCATCTCTTGCATCACTTAACGTAAGCTTGGAATTGCTGTTTCCATCACTCGAAACAGCAGCTACAGAGCCGTCATCATTGTCATGGTGAATAACACCGCCTATAAAGTAGTTGGTATTATTCTCAGAGTCGATGGTATGGTCGTGAGCCTCTTCAGCACCGCCGCAGTACCAGAATTCATAGTACAACCCCGCAGCTTCGGCGGGAAGGTCTATACTGGTATTCTGACTCAAGTCTTTAATGATGTGGACTTTGCCGGAATTAGCGGCTGTAACGTCATATTCCGCTGCGTCAGTAACTACAACTACCGGATTCTCTATCCCGGAATCGGCGTCGAGAACAAGATTTGCGCCTACAAACTTCAAGTCCTCATCGCCTTCGTCCCACAAGACGTAATCACCAGTCGTATTGGCATTGAAATAAACGTCCACGCCTTCAGCGTCTTTGCCGAAGTACCACGTATCGGCGGATTGGTCCCATTGAACTTCCTGACTTGCAGTAGCGCCGTAGAAATTAACATCGACTCCGTGGTCGCTCGCACCGAAGAACCATGCTCCGTTTGCGGTATCTGCGGAAGCATCAAAATTGACAATCGCACTGGCATCTCCGGTCGAGAATATCTTAAAATCGGTAGCGTGAGTACCATCGCCTATCTGAACTGCGTCGTTTTCTACACTTGCAATGATAATCAAGTTGTCCGTACCGTCTTCGTCATATTCTATCATAAACTCGTTGGAATCACCGAACCATAAATCATCGTCGTCGTTGATTCTTAAAGCCACGGCGTCCAAATACATCAAGTCTTCAGAGGCGTCGATATTGATAGTCGATGAAGCAGTCATAGTGTACCAGACGAGGTCTGATGTATGGTCGGCGTCGCCGAAATGCACCGCTTGGTCGTCGGTAATTTCCGTAGGTAGGAATTCAAGAACTTCTGCACCATCGCATTCCACGGTCCAGTCCGTAGCACCGCCCGAATCCTCAAATCTCAAATCTGAGCCTTCATTAAGAACAAAATTGGCATCTTCAAAAAATACTTCACCTTCAGAAGAATCCCAGAATATTTTGTTCCCGGAAGTTGCAGCCCACATAACAACGTCAATACCATTTGCATCCTTGCCGAAATTCACAGTACCGGCTTCATCGGTATCGGCACTAATAATGTCAAGAGTATTGGCCGTATCGGAGTCAAGAACGAAATCATCGCCGGTTCCAAAAATTAAATCAGCAGAATCGTCAAGTTGAAGGTCAATATCGGTAAATAAGACTTCGCATAATTCTTCATCAAAAGTAACCGTATCTCCTGAAAGGTCGCCATACCACGTAATGTCAACGGCATCCGTATAGGCTGTACCGAACCTTATCTCGTTACCAGCGACTTTAGGGTCAAATTCGAGAACTGTTTCGGTATCGCTAAAAATGGTAAAGTCATCGTCGTCACCGAACATCAAAAGGTCGGCATCCTGTAATTGAATGTCGTATCCGTTGAATTCAGCCGTAGCCGTAGAAGCATTAAAAGCAACCTCACTGGCTGCGGTATTGGCGTGGAGTACGAGGTCGATAGCGTTGGTCGCCCCGACTTCTATCTCGCCCGTATCTTCAGCCGCCGACTCTATTAAAAGATTAGAGGTGTTCCACTTGAACTCGACGTCCGGCGCAGCGCCCGTATTACCGAAACCGAGAACTGCATTGTCCTTAAATACTAAAGTATCCTCTGAAGTATCCCACATAATATCGTAGGTATCATCGAAGGTGAAATCGGCGGCGCTTATCGTAACCGCCCCGGTAGTCGTAACTCCAACACAGGTCAAAGCTCCGGCCTGAGTAACAACCCAGTTATCGCCTTTAACGTCGTTGCCGTCCGTTACACTGTCAATTAGAAGGGCGTTACCGATAGCGCCCGTGCCCATAGTAATAGTCACAGCGTCGTTATCGTTCGTTGCCTCGTTCTGAACTATAGCGAGAACGACATTGTCGTCCCCATCCGAAGTAGTCAGGGTAACAGCATCTGTATCGACATCAATCGAAGAACCCTGATTATACGTCTCGTCCATAGTACCAGAAGTAGAAGTTGCAAGAGTAACCCACGCCGAGGCGTTGCGATATACAAGGTTGTCCGTTGCGGCGTTGTAATAAAGCTGGCCTTCCAATGGTGTGGAAGGCGCTGTCGTGGGATTGAAATACATGGCGTCAACGGAGTCCGTACCGGCAAGCAACGTATCCAGCTCGTTAAAAGCCAAATATATCGGATCAACAGAAGAGCCTGTACGAGCTTCGCTTATGTGGTCTTTATAATAAGAAGCACCGTATGTCATTGCCGCCTGAGCCGTTCCACACAGAAAGGCGAAAATCAATGTAAACAATATTATTTTTTTCATTTCATTCTCCTTTCGTTAAGAGGCAGCCGAGCATTTGTCGGGAATACCTACGTTGGAATCCACTACCTGTCTGTGGTCTTCGGTCGGAGGCTCGTGAGGACTCAAAGCGGCGTTAATCGAAATAGTACCGACGGCACTAATTGTGGTATAAAGTCCGGCGTAAATGAAGTCCGTATCCACAAGGCTTTGAGCATCTATGAGTGCCTGACATGCGCTTTTAAGGGATTTTCCAATATTCATACCGGCAATCGGCTTGCCCGCAGTTGCAAGTCTTCTGTCTGCATTACTGGTAATATCAACACAACAGACTTGCTTATGGGTAGTCAATGCAGTTGACGTTGCAACTCTAAGCTCGAATTTGAAAGTGTCCCCCGTATCCCCACCTGCGGCTGTTTCACAATCGACCGCCAACCACGCATCAGTGATTTGCGACCAGTCACGAGCGGACATTTTGATTTGGTTTTCACTGGCTGTCGAACCATTAGTCAAATCCTGTGCAGTTGACAGCACTCCTAATTTATCAAGTATCATCTAAGTATCTCCTAATAAAATGTTTCTTTGTTTTTAAGAAGCGGCGCTTATATAAGTTTCGCCGGAACCCAAATCATGATTCAAGGCATCCATTCTTGCGATGATTATGTCGTCACCTATCATGCGAAGTTTCGTCCTGTATATGTTTTCCTCTGATGTATAGACGAACAACTTGTCATTCTGGGATTTCACAAGTTTGGAATAAAGCCTTTCGGGACAGTAAAGAATCCAGGGACTTTGTAATTCCTCAACGACATTGCCTTCGGTGTCATAAGACATTAAGGTCCCGCCGGTCGGAGCGTTGATAATGCTCGCATCCGTAATCGCATCAATTAAAGATTGTCCCGGATTGTCCGTAGTACCACATTCCACGTTGCAGATTCTTTTCAAAGCCCTCTGGTCTTCGACTACGAAGCCCGATTGAAGCATGAACTCAATGAACAAGTCGTATCTGTGCTCGTCACTGCTCGTTCCAAGGCCGGTAATCAACTGCTCGCCTTTGTCATCCATTTCAACGCCCATAGACGGATGAAACTTGTTGTGAATATCGTAAACGGTATCCACACCCGGCTTGGCGAGCCAGCAACTTCTAAGGTCGGTATTCGTGTCCGCACCACCAGCGGAGAAGCAGAACTTACCATCATATGTCGCATAAGATTCCATCTCCATTAGTCCTCTTATGGAACTCTGATTCGGAGCAGTCGAGCCGTTTAACATTAAATTTCTTTTGCCCTGAATCAAAGCCATTACGTGAGAAGCCTTTTGGGCGCGCAATTGCACCGAAGCGACTTCCGGAGCCATGTTCTTGAAATAATCGGGATTGGAACGGTAAGTCGAACGTATCGTGAACATGCCCAGGACGTCAGGCTCGAACTCGGCCTTTGATTCCTTCCAGCTCCCACCGGCATCAACCAGGTAACCAGTAGGCAAGGAAATCTGTTTCAAAATCGTGTGACTGACTCCGCTATTGGCGGCAAGAGAAGGAGTGAATCGAGTCCAGGCATCACGTTCAGCCAAGGTAGCCGCAATTGATTGGATTGCTTTGTTGTTGGGCAACTTGAACTTTATCATATCAAGCATGTTGCCCATTGTGGTTATGTCGTTTGTTGCCATTTTATACTCCTGAAAAATAGTTATTAAATTGTTTTCACTACATTTCGGGAGGTGTCTCTTGCGAGGCTCGCCTTGCGGGTTTTCTAACCCGCCCAACTAACTGAACTTTCCCAGTAGTCAGAGGCCCAACTTTTCCCTAAAATGGCAAGTTTGAGGTGTCTCAATTTTTTATCTTATAAGCGGTATCTCCTAAAGAGGCGCTGTTTATTCCAATCCTATCGCTGCTGCGGTCTTCGTGAATCCTTCATCCGCGAGCTTTCGTTTGGTTTTTTCTTTCGCTGTATCACCTTTGGGAATCGTGTCGCCTTCCTTCGCTAAAGGCGCTATCTTGTCCATGAGAACTTTTGCAAGAGCAGGCTTCTGGAATATATATCCATCATCAGCCAAATCACCGGCAAGCTGCTCAACTTCCTCAGTCGATAGGTCGCAGTTATTTTGTATGGCTTTTCGTAGAAGCTCTGCATTTTCTTTGCGCTTCTCCGCACCGTAATAAAGGTCGAGGGCTTCGCCTGTTTTCTTGATGGCGTCTTTTGTGGCCTGTTCCAGCTCGGCACTGGCTGTCTTGCTTATTTCCTCACCAAAACTGTTGACAAACTCGATAAGATTCTGAAGCTTCGTCAGTCCTATCCCTTCCTTGACAGCGAACTCCGAAAGTTTCGTCTTTACCAGTTCGTTAGCTTCCTTGCCCTCGGCAAGACCTTTCTTGAAATTGACCTGCTTGATGGTATCGTTCGTAATAGGCGGCTCTACTTTAAGTAATTTCCTTGTTTCAGATAGAAACTCATTTCGCATTTCTTCGCTTGGCAAACTTTCAACACTTTTTGGCAATTTATAATTTTTGCCAGATATTTTTTTCGCGTTGTAACCGCCAATTAACGCATCTGGTAGCGTTTTGTAATCACCCATGGCACTCTTAAATTCATCTTGCTCGTTCGGTGATAACGTCGATAAATCTACGTCTTCCATCCAACTCATAATTATTTCCCCGTTTCAATTTCGTAATACCCTTCGATTTTTTTCGTTGCGTAATCGTAATTAACGACTTTTTTTATCGACTTAATGCCGGGTGAATTGTGTTTGATATTCACTATGCGGGCGATATACTCGATGTCATCGATTTCCTTCCTTTTGTCGTCAACTTTCATTGGAATTGTAATAGTTTTAGGAATTTTTACTTTTGTCCCAACAGGCTCGACCTCTCCTTTAGCCTGTTTTGACTGTCCTTCTTTTTGGCTTTTTTTCTTTCCGGGCATTTTTATCTCCTAATCTATAAATCAATCTTGATACTTCATATCTGAATTCAGTGTCGTTTTCTCCTATCAACGAGTATATCTTTGCTATCATGTCATTATGAAGATGTAGACTTCTATATTTGTCCTCGTCATAAGTCTTGACTGGGTTAAAGACTTTAGTCAATTCTCCAGCTAAAAATATTGGGTCGCCAAATTGTCTTTTCAAAATAGGATTAATCATTTTTTCTTTTTATATATTCCAGATTTTCTCATTTTCAAAGAACGACGCCTCGCCGCCGTAAGCCTATTATTTCTTGTTGCTCGACGGATTATTCTTAAATCTCCATTTTCGCCTTCAATAATCCTATATTCTTCATCATGTACCAATCCACAATCGCAACATTGAACTAACCTGCCATCAGTAACATCATGCCATTCGCCATCATACCTTTGTATGAACTTAGTCATTTAACCATCCTAATTCCAAATTTACGTCCCCTATAATAGCAAGTCTGCTCTGCCACTTCTGTTTTATCGCTTGTATGGCCGATTATCATATCGAGAGTTTTCTGAATCAAATCTATTTGTTTCTTGTCTTCGATGACACAATCCATGCCAGTTTTTTTCCCAATAACACGCCTTGCGTTTTCCTCAAAATTACCCACCAATTCCATTCCTTTCTCGTCTCTTGGTATAATCTTATTACACGCTGGACATTGATACGCCCAAAAGTGTCCTATGCCTTTCAATTCAAATAACTCTTCGTTGCTTGATTCTATTTTCGTCTTACATTTAGGACATTCCATTTTCATTCAGTCCCCGCCGGTAAAGCCTCTTGTCCTGTCGGCTTCAAACCTTTCGATGCTTTCATGGCCTCTATAGTATTTTCAATCTGTAATTGTTGTGCCCTGCCTTCCTGAATCTGGGCCATGTCTTCTTCGTATTCGTCTTTAGGCTTGAGGTTTTTCATCGGGAAGTCCACTGCTGACAGACCGTCGTCGAGAACATCGTAACCCCTGACGGCTACGTTCAAATCCTCGTCAATAGTCTCGCGGGCACGACTAATAACGTCCATGCCCAGCATTAAAGGCTTAAGCTTCTGTTCCATCTGCTGCTGACGTCTGAGCTTGCCTATGAACTCCGGTACAAGTTCACCGTTAAAGTCCACACCCGCTTTTCTGCAAGCCCAGCCTATCACGTCTGCGATGTACATCATATTGTCCGGCCTGAACGGGCCACGTCCCGCCCTGTACTCGATGTCCAATGTTCGTTCGTCCACCTGCCTCAGATAATCGTCGTTAGATTCTATCATGGGTGAAATCTGGGTAATCTTCTCATCCTGAATCTCAAGCGTCTGTGTGGCCGATATTGGCTGTTTGTTGGCTAAAGCAAGCTCGGTAAGAATGTTGAATAGCTTAGTGTGAAAGTGCATTCTGACGTTTTCACGGAACATTTTAAGCTGCTCGACTTCCCAATTGATTTTGCCGCCACGCTCGATAAATTTAGGTGCGTATTCCCAATGCTGACGGTCGAGATAAACAGAGTCGCCGGGTCCTAAATCGTATTCTCCCTTGTCCTCTTTGAGCTTTGCCATGGGCGGTCTCGCACCCATCTGAACGTCCGTAATGTAATTGAGCATTATATTATTCAAAGTAACATCGTCGTAAAGACTGTAAAATGCAGGTGTTCGGGATGCACTTTCGTCCGGGTTCTTCTCGTAGTCCCAGACGGCGAAGGGTTTAGTGAAGTAACCTTCTGTCATTAAAGGCACATCTTTGTCCTTCGGCGTATCCTCAAAATAGCAACCCCACCATTCGTACTGCGAACCGAAGTTCTTACTGTAAAATACCGGATTTCTTTTCCTGAATACAGCCCGCCATATAGTGATTTTTTTAGACCATTGACCCCCGTCTATATACTTCATAGTGGAATTGCTGAATATATCCTTGGCCTTGGCAAGTCTAACTTCCCTCGTATTCCCTTCACAGAATTTGTCGTAAATCTCTTTTATCGTCCATTGCTCTTTAGTTACGACTCCTTCCGTCCTATTGGCTATATCGTAAAAGAGCCTGAAAGTGGAATAGTGCAAAGGCTTGTGTATAATCTCGCTTGTCTTGACGTTTTCTTCAATGAAAACGCAAGGTGAACCTATCGTAATTGCGTTCTTGGCATATCCTAATTGAACATTGTAAAAATTGCCCTTCTGATAAGCCGAACTCTGATGGTCTTTCAAGTCGGAACAGAACTGGTCAAGCTCATCCACTTCCTTCAAAACATCCAGCCAAAACTTGTAATGAATCCAATCAACGTTCTTCGAGTATTGATGGGCGTAAAAACCAACCGCCATAGTGTGTACAGCCGAAACGCCCGTGCCGTCATAAATGTCATGGCCCAAGAGTCGCATATCGTAATTAGAACCTACATCCAAGTCTTTGTCAGGCCGGAAACGCTCGATGATGGTCTCTCTCGCACTATTTAACCGTGAATATACGCTCTCACGAGAAGACCACATGAATTTGATTCTTTCCAATAGTTTGTTATCAAGCCATTCCTTCATGATCGCTTCCCCTTCGGCTTACGTCCGGTCTTGAGAGCTTGGCCGGTCGAACTCTGGCATATCCGGGCAGAACTGCCTTTGCTCTTGCCCTGTCTCCTCAACCTTACATAACATTTGTGTACGCGACTGCCTACAGGCATCCTTTTATCTCCACCAAAAGAAACGGGGGCCATCAAGGTCTTTGCCTCAACAGCCCCCGGAACAGGCTTCGTGGTTTCCGGCACTAAAACGGTAGCTACTCCGTCCTATGCCTGTCGGTTTCTTTCGGTTAAATTATTTGGTATTCATATACTTCAATTTTTACGTTTCTGTTCAAAATCGTCCCGTTAAAGTCATTGTTGCGGTTAGCAA
>CAZMWN010000001.1:33050-42895 GCA_964569935.1 uncultured Pirellulales bacterium | reverse complement strand
ATATCATGCAGTAAAGTCAATCTTGCTATGTCGTTCATCAAGTCTCAGCCACTGAACCTGAGTTTATTAAAGCACGCTAATGAACAGACTATTAATGTGCTCAAACATAGTCTGCGTGAAGCGCCTAAGGCCTGTAAACTCAAGAAAATACAGCCCGAACCAAAACTGGTGGAAAGATGGTCTAAGCATGTGCAGCCCATAGGTAATTTAGCCGCTTGTGCTGCAATCCTGCTTCTTATGAAAACAGGCATTTTTTCATCTATGGATGGTTTTCAGACCAGGGGGCAGAAAGTCATCAGACAATATTATGCCAACCAGGTGGGTGAAGATCTGGCAGAAGAGATATTCCCAATCGACTCAATACATTCATCTTAGTCGAACATTAGGGGGTTAGTATTGCCATAATGTTTTATTATTTAGAAGCTTACGCATTCTGAACAGCACTCTGATCTATCGATATAAAAAAGGGGGGTCAGTCAAGTCCACCTAAGATTTTCCCGATAAACATTCCAGGAAGCTTATCTTACTTCTCTGTCGTGTAGGCTCTACTCAAAGTCCTATAGGACGTTGAAAAAAAGCCATTTTTCTGGCTTGAGCTGATTTGATTGACCAAATTTTATTACTTATATTTTATTTACTATGGCACGGTTTTTTGGATTTAAAGCGAAAGTTCAGTCAGACGGACTGAATCCCATTGATGACTATCCAGATGATGAAGGTCTTGAGGAAATAAGCGGGCTTTCACAACTGTATTCTCCAGAGCAAGACTCTGCTGTTCATATACGAGATATTGCAGATGTCCTTCGCGAAATGGGCAGGATTTCTGAGGAACAGCTCTCTGAGCTGAGAGGGATACAGGAAAAAACAGACAGTGATATCTGTAAGATAATAATTGAAAAGAACTTCGTCGGGGAGCCGGATATTTCAATGGCCCGGGCGAATCTTTATGGGTTTGAGTTTCGAAAGATTGAAACGGACCAGATTGATGAACATGCATTTTCTAAATTGAAGCCCGACTACATCAAGAGCAATAGGATTATGCCTATAGCAACCAACGGTGAAAACCTTGTAGTAGCAACAAGCCGTCCAGGCGACCTCTTTGTCATAGAAGATGTTAAAAGACAAACTCAGATGAATATTGAGATCGTTGTTTGCCAGGATGAAGATATAGATAGTATCTGTGATCTCCTGAATGATCAGAGGGGCGATTACAACCTTGATGAAATCATTAGTGATATGACTGACGTTGAAATTGTTCATGACGAAGTGGAAATTTCCGAAGACCTTGAAAAAATGGCGGGCCAGTCACCTGTCATTAAGTTCGTGAATTACTTGATTAGCAATGCTGTGCATGAGGAAGCCAGTGACATTCATATAGAGCCGAAGGAAAAGTACATGAGGACTCGAAACCGTATAGACGGAGTACTTTTCGATATGATGCAGTCACCGTTAAAGATGCATCCTGCCATTGTCTCCCGCATTAAGATTATGGCTAATCTTGATATTTCTGAAAGGCGATTGCCTCAGGACGGAAAAATAAAGGTTTCCATCGGTGGCAGAGCGATTGATTTGCGGGTCTCGACATTACCGACAAATTATGGGGAAAAGGTGGTTATCCGTGTTCTGGACAGCAAAGCCATCCTTCGAGGTCTTGAGCAGTTGGGTATGGAACCTGATGTGGAATCGACTTTTGCTGAGCAGGTTAAGCTGCCTAATGGGATTCTGATGGTGACCGGTCCCACAGGTTCCGGTAAGAGCACTACTTTATACTCTGCTCTGGCCCAGATGGATGGCGATAAATTAAATATTTCGACCGTTGAGGACCCGGTGGAATATGAACTTGATTTTTGCAATCAGGTTCAGATCAATGAAAAGATCGGGCTTGATTTTGGTGTGGCATTGCGAAGTCTGCTGCGACAGGACCCGGATGTTATTATGATAGGTGAGATTCGTGATAACGAGACGGCACGTATAGCAGTACAGGCTGCGTTAACGGGACATTTGGTTCTTTCAACACTGCACACAAATGATGCGGCAAGCAGTGTGACAAGATTGGTCGATATTGGTATTGATACGTATTTGATAGCTGCCTCATTAAATGGGATTCTTGCTCAACGATTAGTCCGGAAGATATGTCCGAAGTGCAAGGAAATTTATCAGGTATCGGAGCATATCCGCAAATATGTTGAAAAAGCCGGAGTCGATCCTGGACAGCTTTGTCATGGGGTGGGTTGTGACCATTGCAGGAATTCGGGTTATGTCGGTCGAGTGGGTATTTATGAGCTACTCGTTATTGATGATTTGTTCAGGGATATGATTCATGAAGACTCGTCAGTGAATAACATGCGTCGTGTATTTCACGAAAGCGGCCGCAGGAGTTTGTTTGACGACGGAATTATAAAAGTTAAGCAAGGTATCACTACGATAGAAGAGGTACTGCGCGTAACTGATGTGTATGGAAAGAAAGAAGACGAAGTCTTTATTGAGAACTTCAATTCCGGCGAATGTTGAGATTATCCGGGCAGAGATACGGGGACTTTTAACTATTCTGTCAATAAATTGATATTTTAGAGTATGTATAATAAATCTGTTATTATTGGTTTAGTATTGCTTTTGATTGGTAGCATTGCGCTCTGGTGGGTAGTCTCCGAGCGACAGAGGGAACGTAAAGAAGCGGATTTCTTTAAGTTGAAATACGGTTCGGAGACGAATGAGTATATCCAGCAATATGAGCAGTGGTTAGAGTTACCTCCCGATGAACGTGCAGAGCTGCCTTTGGGATTGGATGGAAACGGGAATTCCAAGACACATGATCAGATTAGGCAGCAGCAGCGGGAAAGACTTAAAGCGGATATGGATAAGTTGGCAGCGGGCGAAATGACTGTTTATCCGTTTGCGGATGATTTTTATGGTGAGAACTGGCAAGTCAAATTAGAAGAGTATAAAAAACGGAAAGAGTTGAGCGAATTTATTTTTACAGGCTCAATCGTGTGTACATCTTTCGGCGGGATAATTGTTGCATGGTTTATATTACTCAATATGGCCCGATTATTTATTAGGATTTTGGCCGGTTTGAAGAGTCTTTTGTTCATTGTTTTTGGAAGAAAAAGAGAATCCACTGATCCAGCGCCGAGTGAGGCTGAGGAAGAAGAGTTGGATCAAGAAAAGGAACCTGATAAGAAGCAGGATGAATTTGGAGAACTATCCAAGGTCCTTGTAAATTCAGGCTGGCAGCAGCCGGAATTTGTAAAAGGTAAATCGAAAATTCGCAGGCAGAAATCAGGTGTTTCCATAAGTAGCGAGTCCTGTTTTGAAAATAAGGAAGAAAGCCGTTCGAAGGAGCATTTGGGAAGTTCGTCAGTTCAAAAGCCTGAAAAAACTCCAGAAGTCAAAAGCAATAAGGAAAGCATCCGATCCAAAGATAAACATAATAAAGAGACGATGCTTATGGCTAATCCTGAGCAATCGAATCCGATCGATAGCACGCTCAAAGATCTCACGCAACAGGTTTCAGCGATTCGTGAGTATGCTGCTAACCAGCAAAACAGACTGGAGAGGCTCCAGGATGGTTATGACTGGAATATAATAAGGAATTTTTGCCTGCGCATTATCCGCTGTATTGATAATATTGAAATCCGTATTGCACAACTGACTGAGCAGGAATGTGAGGTGACAGACCTCGAGGAAATAAGAGATGAATTAATCTTTGCTTTGGAATCAAGCGGCATCGAGCAATTTGAGCCGGAAATTAACAGCGATTATCGAGGCCAGGAAAAATACGCAGAGGCTGTTAAAGAAAAGAAACGCTGCAATGATCCCGAGAAGAAAGGCAAAATTGAAAAAGTTATTAGACCGGGTTATCAATGTTTCATTGATGAGGACAATATCAGGATAATACGTCCGGCTCAAGTTAGACTTTACGCATGACCAATGAATGGTGAATTATGAATCAAGCTATGATTCAAGAGCCGTAATATTGGAGGTGTAAAATGGGTAATATAGTGGGAATAGATCTCGGCACGACTTTCTCAGCATTAGCGATTCTTAATGCGATCGGTAAGCCGGAGATAGTCCCCAATGCCGACGGTGAGAGGCTCACGCCGTCTGCGATTTTCTTTGATGAGGAAAATGATGATTTAATTCGAGTAGGTGTTGAAGCGGTTAACTCTCGGCATCTTAATGCTCAAAGATCCGTTCGCTGGATAAAACGGTATATGGGAGATACCAAATATCGTAAAAATATTGACGGCAAAAATTGGACACCGATTGAACTGTCCGGTCTGATTCTGAAAAAGCTCAAACAGGACAGCTCCATTGAGCATGGTGAAATTCAGGATGCCATTATTTCTGTCCCCGCCCACTTTGATGAAATTCGCAGGAAAGCAACCATGGACGCAGGGACAATGGCCGGTTTGAATGTGATTGGTATTGTTAATGAACCGGTGGCCGCTGCCCTGTATTATGCGACAACTCGTAAGATTAAGGGCAAGGTTCTGGTGTATGACCTCGGCGGTGGAACCTTTGATGTCACGATAATGGATGTCAAAGGACACCAAATGGATATTGTTTGCTCACAGGGTGACCACGCACTTGGAGGCATTGATTTTGACAAGCATATATTGGAGATGCTGGAGCAACGCTACAAAGATAAATTCAATACTGGACTAATTGATTCTGATGAGGACAGAGCAAAGTATGAGGATGAAGCCGAGGATGTTAAGAAGACATTGTCACGTCGCGATGTGGCAAAAAAGATGCTCTACGGGCCGGCCGGAAACATGAGAGTGGAAATAAAACGTGAAACGTTTGAAAAGGCTATTTCTTCGCTTATGGCTCGTACCGATATACTGGTGGAAGTAGCCCTTGAAGAGGCCGGTGTGAAACCGTCTGAAATTGATAAGGTATTGCTGGTTGGCGGCAGCACGCGAATGCCAATCGTTCAGCAACGTCTGGAAAAGATGTTCGGATTTGCACCGGAGACGGCGGTTAATGTCGATGAATGTGTTGCGTTAGGTGCCGCATTACACGCAGGTTTGACGATGATTAGAGAAAAACCTGATGTTGTGCCTACCGGCATTTCCAGCGGACTCAAGGATATTAACCTTACGGATGTCTGCAACCACAGTTATGGTACTGTTTGTGCTCCTGTTGATAAAGAAACCGGTCGACGTGTAATTCAGAATCGTATCATTTTAAAGAAAAACACTCCCTTGCCCTGTGAAGCGTCACAGACGTTTTATACGGTTTCTAAAGGTCAAACGGCAGTTGAAGTGACTATAACGCAGGGTGAAGACCTTGCTGTCGAGTATGTCAACAAGATTGCAACGCATAAGTTTGAGCTACCACCGGACAGACCTGCAGAATGTCCTATTAAAGTCACTTATAGTTATGACATAAATCAGAGAATGCACTGCAAGTTCGAAGACCTCGAATCGGGCAGAATCCTTGCAGTGGATCTTAGCTTGAACAAAAATGGAGAAATGTCAGAGGAAGACATAGCTGAAGAAAGCAAACAACTTAATAGCTCCAAAGTTGAGTAGTCCCACACCAAAACCAGCCGAGAAGTTGTTGGGTCTACGTGGTATAATCGCTTTTGCTGCCAACATTAGATTTTTGTGCGGGATGCAGGTATATAGATGGTCGGATTTCTAATTCTACTTTTAGCAGTCGAATTAATATTAGCGGTGATAATCTTCCCTGATATAATGGGCCTTTCAAAGCTTGCGGATATACTAAATCGCTTTAAGCATAAAACTTTATTTACTAACTCAAATCTCGTCCGGACAAATAGTCATATCTTAAGGTCGGTTTACGATTTACCAGATACGAAAAACGAGAATGAAGAACCGGATTTGAGCGTCCTGAATTGTAAGATTCAACAAACATCCCATCAGGAAGGTGACTGCATTTTTGACGCTTTCAGTGTTGAGATTTGCGGCTCAATCCATGCTCCGAGCGATAAACACCACGCTGTTATAAGAATTTTGATTCAGGATATTACAGAAGATTCAACCCCTCCTAAACCAGTGCAGGCTAAGGTTAAACAATGGCAGGCGACGGATTCACCTGTTTTTTATTACAGTACCGACCTTGGCAAGCTTCCTAACCAAGTCACCACCCTGTCAAACTGGGCTTCTGTTGCCAAGCTACGTGTTGATTGGCTTGTGTTTCCTCGGAAGGGAAGAAGAAATCTGCGGTTTGACATCTCAATATACTCTGCCTGGAATAACCAGGAACTTGCCTGTGCATGGTGTTCTTATAATTATGACAATTCTTCTTTTGGTTATATGGATGTGCAGGAGAATATTGAACGAACAAAAACACTGGCGGTTGCACTGGCGTTTGCCGTCAGTGCTGCAGACAACAAAATGTATGACTGCGAGATTGAGATCATAAAAAAATGGGCGAAAGATAATATAGATCCATCCATGGTATCTGATAAAGCCGAGCGTAAACTTGATAAGGCATTAAATGAGGTTATTACTTTTTTCCGTGACGGAAATAAGCTCAATAGTTACGAAATTTGCCGGGAAATCGTTGAAATCGCACCCACTGCACAATGTTATGGTGTTCTGGACCTTTGTTTGCATGTGGCAAAAGCCAATGGTTCTGTTGTGATTGAGGAGCTGGAATTCCTGAAAAATCTGGCAAACTGGCTCGAGATTGACAGCGAAAAGTTCCGGACAATGATGGAGAAAGTCATTCCAGTCGAAATGCATGAGGTCAAGGACATGGAATCGATACTGGGCGTTACTTCCGATATGAACGAAGATAAAACTCGGGCTCATCTGAATAAGGAGTACGTCAAATGGAATGCGAGGGTGACAAATACGAATCCTGAAATTCAAAGCCAGGCCGACCATATGCTAAAATTCATTGCCGAAGCAAGGGCTCAATACGTCCAAAGTAATCTCAGTGTGCACAGTGAGAGCAAGACGCTGGTTAAGCAAGTTAAAACAAAGTAAAATTTCCCAATATAACTCTTCGTACAGCAAACCTGCCTTGGCCATTAATATATAACATGCCTTAAAGGTTCTATTGCCTCCACTTGTATAATGCGTTATTATTATTTCCATGAAATCTACATATAAAATTACTGTAGCTATCATGGTGATTGCAGCATTTGTGTTGCTCGTGGTGATAATAATTAATCGAGCACAAACAGATGTTGGTAAAGAAGTGCCGGAAACTGTACAGTCCAAATCGATAATTATAGATCAGACCAATTGGCCAATGTTCAGAGGCCAGCAGAGGCTGTTAGGCAGGCAGGAGGGGAATTTACCGGATTCTTTGGGGATTGTTTGGAAATTCAAGACCGAAGGCCAGGTCAAATCTTCGCCGGTTATTGTCGATGGTCTGGTCTTTGTAGGCTCATCGGATAAGAATATTTATGCGATTGATGTAAATGATGGTAATAAAGTCTGGGCATACAAAACAGACGATGCAGTTGAAGCGACTCCTTGCGTCATTGAAGGTTCTGTTTATATCGGCTCATTAGAGGGTGATTTATATGCCCTCGATGCGAAGAGCGGCTCGCTTAAATGGAAATATGAAACAGATGGGCAAATTCTCGGTGCTGCGAATTGGACGCTTTCGCGGGATGGTCAGACGATATGGATCCTTGTCGGCAGTTATGATAATAGACTTCATTGTGTGGATTCGACAAATGGCAAAGCTGTATGGGTCTATGAAACTGATAACTATATTAATGGCTCACCGGCGGTAGAAGAACAAAAAGCTGTCTTCGGCGGCTGCGATGCGATGATTCATGTTGTCTCCCTCAGTGACGGCACAACAATCAAGACAATTGACAGCGGTTCGTATATTGCAGCTTCTGCAGCTATTCTCGATGGACAGGTTTACGTCGGAAATTATGATAATGTATTCATCAGAGCTGATATTGCGACCGGTAAAATTTTATGGAAATATGAAGGTGGAAAGGCTCCATTTTTTTCTTCGCCTGCAATTGGCCGGGATGTTGTTGTTATTGGTTCAAGGGATGAACTTGTGCACTGTATCGGTCGTAATGATGGTAAGCCGATCTGGACTTTTCAGACATTAGGTGAAGTTGACAGCTCACCGGTTATATGCGGCGATAAGGTGATTATCGGTTCGGAAGATGGTAGGGTATATATGATAAGGCTTTCAGACGGTAGCAAAGTTTGGTCCTATGAGATCGGTCAGGCGATTACTTCTTCGCCGGCTGTAGCTAATGGAATGGTTATTTTCGGCTGCGACGACGGCTATGTCTATGCTTTTGGTACCAAGCGTTAGAACCTGAGAAAAAAGCAATGAAGATTGTTCAAATTACACCGGGCTCAGGAGATAATTTTTATTGCGAGAACTGCCTGCGCGACGCCGCTTTGGTTAAGGCGATGCACAAGTTGGAGCAGGATGTTATTTTACTGCCGATGTATTTGCCATTACAGGTGGATTATAAAGAAATACCTCGCAAAGCACCGCTCTTTTTTGGCGGGATTAATGTATATCTTCAGCAAAAGTTATCTTTTTTCCGAAAAACCCCTCGATGGCTCGATAGCCTGTTTGATCGACCGGGACTTCTTAAGTGGGCCTCACGTAAAGCAGGAATGACAAGTGCGAAAGACCTGGCGGAAACAACAATATCAATGCTGCAGGGCAAACAGGGGCGACAGACAAAGGAATTGAACAGGCTTGTTGAATGGCTGGCCCAGGATGACAACAAGCCTGATATAGTGACTCTATCCAATGTTCTCTTAATTGGATTGGTCAAACCGATCAAGGAAAAACTTGGCGTGCCGGTATTGTGTTTGCTTCAGGATGAAGATGGATTCCTCGACGGATTAATGTCTCCATACACGGAAAAGGCATGGGAAATAGTTGCCGAACAATCCAGAAATATTGATACCTTTATCGCTGTTAGCAGGTACTTTGCAGATGTTATGCAGCAAAGGCTTGGTCTTGATGCAGAGCGGCTTGAAGTTGTGCGTATGGGAATCTCGTTGGATGAGTATCAGTCATGGGAAGGTATGCCGGAAGTACCGACCATTGGCTATCTTTCTCGAATGTGCCCGGATAAGGGACTGGATACTCTTGTCGATGCATTTATCCAAATCAAAAAGAATGAGAAACTTAAAAATACAAGGCTGCGAATAGCCGGGGGTAAAAGTGCCGCCGATGAATCATTCTTAAATGATATTCGACAGAAATTAAGCTCTTACGGTTTGAGTGACGATGTGGAGTTTCTACCGAGCTTCGAACGTGCGACAAAGTTTGAGTTTATGCGTTCGCTTTCTGTTCTTTCGATACCGGAAAAAAAACCGGTTGCTTATGGCTTATATGTACTTGAAGCACTTGCATTGGGTGTGCCGGTAGTGGAGCCGGCGATCGGAGTGTTTCCCGAATTGCTGGAAATGACAGGCGGAGGAGTGTTGTATCAGGATAATACCGCCGCTGGTCTTGCCGCTGCGATGGAACCGCTGTTACTCGATCCGGATTACGCACACAAGCTCGGAAAGCAGGGCAGAGATGCGATTCTTGAGAAATTCGGTGTTGAGCAGACTGCTAAGGAAATGGTAAAGATATTTGAACGAATCGTGCAGTAAGTTCAGGAAGGATAATTATGCTTGAACTCGTTCATGTCACTAAAAGTTATGATTCACCGGGCGATACCGGCAGCGTTTGTGTTTTAAAAGATATCACGCTGAAGCTCGATGATGGCGGGTCACTGGTGATAGTCGGGCCTTCGGGAAGCGGAAAAAGCACACTGCTTAATATTATAGGCGCCCTGGATCGCCCGACGCAGGGGCAGGTACTTTTTGACGGACAGGACCTTGTAAAGCTTGATGATACAGAACTTGCTAAAA
>CAZMWN010000001.1:29997-33040 GCA_964569935.1 uncultured Pirellulales bacterium | reverse complement strand
ACTGCATCATCTTTTGCCGCAGTGTACCGTGCTTGAAAATGTGTTAGTGCCGACACTTGCTGGTAATGGTCAGCTTTCCGGAAAAGATGCTCAGGAAAGGGCGGCTGGTTTGCTGGAACGAGTCGGGCTGAAAGATTATTTGAAGTATAGACCCGGCGAGCTTTCGGGGGGACAACGCCAGCGAGTGGCGGTTGTCAGAGCGTTGATTAATAAGCCTAAGCTGCTTCTTGCCGACGAGCCGACCGGCTCATTAGACAGGGCTGCCTCACAGAATATAGCAGATTTGCTGGTTGAATTAAATCACAGCGAGGAGGTGACATTGATTGTTGTAACGCATTCGTTGGAATTCGCCCAGCGTATCGGGCCGGTATCGGAATTAAACGATGGATTGTTGAAAGAACGGAGCCGGCAATGAGCTTGTTCAAACTCGCCCAAAGAAGCCTTGGTTTTTACTGGAGGACAAATCTCGGCGTTCTGCTGAGCGTTATGGTCAGCACTTCTGTGTTAACCGGGGCTCTGTTCGTCGGCGATTCTGTTCGTCACAGTCTTTTGATGATGGTGGATGCTCGGCTGGGTAAGACAGAATTCGCTCTTATGCCACAGAAAAGATTTTTCAGAGCCGATTTATCCAACGAGATGGCATCAGAGTTGGACACGAACGCAGCACCTGTTCTTCAGGTACGCGGATTAATGACTAACAATGATGGTTCCAAACGGGCAAACAGAGTGGAAGTACTCGGTGTGGATGAGCGATTTTATGGGATTGGGGCTTGGCAAAATCCCTTCCATGAAGATTGGGATGAGTCGATTGTATTAAATAAGCCGTTAGCTGAGAGAATGGGAGCTGTACCGGGTGATGAAATTGTACTGCGAATTGAAAAGCCGAGCATAATGCCCAGGGATGTACCTCTTACTCCGGATTCAGATTTATCCACGGCTTTTCGTTTGAAGGTCGGTGCGATAGCAGAGATGTCGGAGTTTGGACGTTTTAGTTTACAGTCAAATCAGATTGCACCTTTGAATGTCTTTGTGCCCTTACGGTGGCTTCAGGATAAAATTGGCCGTAGCGAACAAGCAAACATTCTGCTGGTCGCTTCAAGCCAAAAGAACAATATCACGATAGAAAAAGCAAATGATGCGGTTGGAAAATCCTGGCGACTTGCTGATGCGGAGCTTGAAATTCGCCGGATTGACGGGAGAGATTTTTTTGAGATACGCAGTAAAAGAGTATTCATCGACGATATTTTAAGTGAAGCTGCAATGCATGCGGGTGATAACTCTTTAGGAGTTTTGACATATTTTGTCAACGAATTGCGGCTGAAAGATAAAGCAACTCCATATTCGATGGTCTCTGCGATCCAACCTTCGGCAGATGCCGATAGTATTATCTCTGTTAGCATGCAGGATGATGAAATTATTATCAATCAATGGCTTGCTGATGACCTCGGTGCCAAAGTGGGGGATTCACTTGAACTGACATATTATGTGATGGGATTGATGAGGAAGCTTGAGCAGCAAAGTACAAGTTTCCGGATTCTTAAAATTTTGCCTATGGAAGGCTCTGCAGTCGACTCGGAATTGATGCCTGATTTTCCCGGCCTGGCGGATGTGGATAATTGCAGGGATTGGGACCCTGGCATCAATATTGATCTTGATGAGATTCGTGCGAAAGACGAGGAGTATTGGGACAAATATCGAGGTATACCAAAGGCATTCGTGACACTCAATGCAGGACGTGAAATGTGGGCCAATAGATACGGCAATTTAACTACGGTTCGCTACCCATTGAAAAATCAGTCGGAGGGGGATATTTCACGAAAGTTACTAACTGCTGTTGACCCTGCTTCGGTTGGATTGTTTTTTCTGCCAGTTCGCCAGCTGGGCAATAAAGCGGGAGGGGGTACAACAGATTTTGGTCAGCTTTTCCTCGGCCTGAGTATGTTTCTTATTATGGCGGCTTTGATTTTGACCGGCTTATTATTTGTTTTTGGTGTCGAAAATCGCAGCGAGCAGATCGGGATGTTGCTGGCGGTGGGATTATTCCCGAAGCAGGTCAAAAAACTGCTTTTAATGGAAGGGGGCCTGTTGGCAATTTTCGGAGCGATTATTGGAACGGCAGTAGCCCTGCTGTACACGAAAGTTATGATTTACGGACTTGCAACAATATGGCGGTCGGCTATAGCCGGCTCGGAAATACAATTTTACGTCGAGACTTCTACTTTATTTATAGGAGCATTGGGCGCTGTTATTGTATCTTTGATTGCCATCTGGTTTACATTACGCAAACAACTCTCTCTTCCGGCCCGCGAGCTGCTTGCAGGAGCCTTGAGATGGCAATTCTTTAAAGCAAAAAGAGTATCAAAAGGCAGAATTGGTCTATGGATTGCAGCAGTGGCTGTGATTGGAGCTGTTTTGCTTCTTGTTTTGACGGGGACCGGTGGCAGCAGCTCCGCTTCGGGTGCATTTTTCGGTGCGGGAGCTTTGTTATTGATTGCCGGGCTTGGATTATCTCACGCCTTATTGAAAATGGCCGCCGGCAGGTGGAACAAGGCGGTGACGTCATTAGCTGGTCTGGGATTGCGAAATTCCACAAGACGCACGGGGCGTAGCCTTGCCGTTGTGGGTTTGCTTGCCTGCGGCATTTTTCTGGTGATTGCTATTGGAGCGAATAAAAAAGATCCGATAGCTGGGGCTTATAAACGGGATTCGGGCACGGGGGGCTTCGCCTTATATGGCGAATCTACTATTCCAATTATATACGATTTGAACAGCAACTCCGGTCGTGAATCAATGAGACTGAATGATGGTAGTTTTGAAGGCGTGCAAATTTTGCAGTTCCGTGTGCATGATGGTGACGATGCAAGTTGTTTGAATTTAAATCGTGCACAGATGCCCCGTTTGTTGGGTGTGCAGCCGGAACAACTGCAAAAACGCGGCGCTTTCGGTTTCAACAAGGTAACCGAAGGCATCGACAAACAAAAGGCCTGGGAACTACTGAATCTCAATCTTGATGGTGACATTGTACCGGCTATCGGTGACTATG
>CAZMWN010000001.1:0-29987 GCA_964569935.1 uncultured Pirellulales bacterium | reverse complement strand
GGCGCTTGGTAAATCCCTTGGGGATGAGATTGAATATACCGATGAAAAAGGGCGGCAGTTTCGGTTACGGCTGGTCGGTATGTTGAACAACACAATCCTGCAGGGCAGTTTGCTTATATCCGAAAAAGAATTTGTCAGGCGTTTTCCTTCGGATGAGGGCTACAGGATGTTCCTTGTCGATGCCGACCGGAACAAGGCCGAAGCTCTGTCCGATACATTGACATTACGATTATCGGATTTCGGGCTGGAACTAACTCCAACTACACAGCGATTAGCCCGGTTTATGGCTGTTGAGAATACATATCTGTCCATATTTCAATTATTGGGCGGTCTTGGGCTGATTCTCGGCAGTATAGGACTGGGACTGGTTGTGCTTCGCAATGTACTTGAGAGGCGAGGGGAACTCGCAATGCTGCAGGCGGTGGGATTTAATAAATCTACGCTCAAGAGGATGGTGTTTGACGAACACGGCGGGCTTATGCTTGCCGGCATGGCCTGTGGAATTATTGCCGCACTTGTGGCGGTGAGTCCTGTATTGCGAACACAAAGAGCACATATCCCGTATCTTACAATTGCTGCTATTGGAGTTAGTGCCGTTTTATGGATATGGATTGCGACGACCTTTGCACTTGGCGGGGATATGATTGACGCTTTGAGGAACGAGTAGATGCAACAAAATAATGACCAGAAGCAAACCCTGAAAAATAAAAAATCAAATATTAAAAATCAAAATTGTGGAGTCCCGGTAAGCCGGGATGACTACCATAATTTTGCATTTTACGTTTTGCATTTTAATTTTTTTAAAATCATTCCGATCACATTATCTGTTGTTGGTGTAATAATGTTATATATCTGGCTCAGTGCCGATGCAGCGACAGAGCTCACAGAGCGTTTGCCTGAAATGGATGCAACAGAATCGCTGCCGGGTGAAAGTAGTACCAGGGAACTGCGGGGCGAGCTTGTCCGTTTCGACGGCGAGCCATCGGATTTGCCCGGTGCTTGGCCGCGGTTCAGAGGAGTGAATTTCGATGCGATAAGTTCTGAAGATGTTAAACTTGCTAAAACATGGCCGAGCGAAGGACCAACAGTCCTGTGGTCTATTGATCTGGGGGAAGGTTTTGCCGGGGCGGTAGTATTAGCCGGTCGAGTTTATATAATAGATTATGACCAGGAAAAACAGGCTGATGCAATTCGTTGCCTGTCACTTGACGATGGAGCGGAAATATGGCGATATTCTTATCCTGTTAAAGTCAAACGTAATCATGGCATGAGTCGAACTGTTCCTGCGGTTACAGAAAAATATGTCGTGACAATAGGGCCAAAATGCCATGTCACCTGCCTCAATTCTCAAACCGGCGAATTTCACTGGATGCTGGATTTAGTCGGAGACTTCGGGGCAATAGTACCCGAATGGTACGCCGGGCAATGCCCATTGATTGAAGATGAAAAGGCGATTATCGCTCCCGGCGGTTCGGCACTGATGATGGCAGTCGATTGTGACACGGGCGATATTATTTGGCGAACTCCCAATCCTAATGGTTGGAAAATGACACATTCATCTATTGTGCCGACCGAGTTTATGGATACGCGAATGTATGTTTATTGTGCCGGCGGGGGGGTCGTAGGTGTTTCGGCAGAGGATGGCAGTATTTTATGGGAATACCTGGATTGGAAAATTCGTATTGCAAACGTGCCATCGCCTTTAGTCGTGGGGCTGGGGCGTATCTTTCTTTCAGGGGGGTACAACGCAGGAAGTATGATGCTTCAACTGACTCAGGAAAACGGAGGTATAACGGCACAACAACTGTTTCGGCTTGAGACGGATGTCTTTGGCTCGGATCAACATACACCAATTTTTTACGATGGCCATATTTACGGAGTTCGACCGGACAAGCAATTGGTCTGCCTTGACCTGGACGGCAAAATTGTCTGGTCCAGCTCAAATACCATTCATTTTGGACCGCGTGGGCTTGGGCCTTATTCAATTGCCGATGGATTGATTTTTATTTTGGATGATAACGGCACACTGACATTGGTCGAAGCGACACCAACTGGATATAACCAGCTTGCTCAGGCGAAAGTGTTAGACGGTCCCGATGCCTGGGCACCGATGGCGTTTGCATCGGGAAGACTAATTATCCGTGATATGAACCGGATGGTCTGTCTTGATATCGCCGAGCATTAAAAACCATCGCCGATGTGAAATCAACCAAAGATATTGCCATCATTTTGCTATTATATCTTGCATTAACATCTGCTTTTTGGTAGAATCTAAGTAGTATTGAACGCGAGGGAATTTGCCTATGATTTTACCTTCTTGCCCCGATAATTCTTTCGTCCGTTGACATTAATATCGTTTCAGGAAATATCAAATGAGTCGGGTATTGAAAATAAAATTAGTATTTTTACTCTTATGTACGACCTGTACCTTAGGTAACGTTCGCAAAGTTCCCTCGGACTATCCGACAATCCAGGTGGCAATAGATGATTGTAATGACGGCGATACCGTCCTTGTCGCTCCAGGCACCTACACCGGCGATGGTAACCGCGATATTGATTTCAAAGGCAAGGCGATAACAGTCAAAAGTGAGGAAGGCCCTAAAACATGTATTATTGACTGTAATGGCACTGAAAATGATCCACATAGAGGTTTTCGAATTTATAGTCAAGAAGGTGATAATACAATCCTTGAAGGATTCACGGTCGTTAATGGATATGTAGATGAATGGGGTGGCGGGATATTCTGCGGTGACTTTGGTATTGTTAAAAACAGCATTGTTACAAATAGCCGTGCTATAAATGGTGGAGGTATTTGCATTACTAGTAACGGCATATTAATGAACTGCATTATAACTAATAACACGGCTTTCAGCAGTGGCTATAGAGACGATGGCATTGGTGGTGGCATTATTGCTTCGGACGGTTATCCTTCCATAATTAACTGCACAATCTATGGCAACCGTTCAAGGAACCGAGGCGGAGGTCTTGGGTGTGCTTATCGTGGTACGACTACGATGAAGAACTGTATTATAATAGGCAATAGAGCTGGAACTATTGGTGGTGATCAGATCGCGACCAGCTTAAGTACAATAATTGCATCCATGAAGCTTATTGTTAGAAATTGTTGTATTCAGAGTGCATTGAGTAAAGATATTTTTCCGGTTCATTCCAGCGCAATAACTATAGAGGATACAATCTTTTTAGCGGAACCATATTTTGCTAAGCCTGGTTATTGGGCAAATGTCTGTGACCCTAATATTATTGTCGAACCTGATGAACCGAATGCATTTTGGATCAAAGGTGACTACCATTTGAAATCACAGGCTGGAAGATGGGACCCGGCCAGCGGAAGCTGGGTGTTCGATGATGTCACCAGTCCATGTATCGACGCCGGTGACCCGAACAGCCCTGTCGGTGATGAGCCGTTCCCGAACGGCGGGATTATCAATATGGGCGCCTACGGCGGAACTGCCGAGGCTAGTAAATCCTATTTCGGCGAGCCTCTCTGTGAAACTATCATCGCCGGTGATATTAACGGCGACTGCAAAGTTGACCTGAAAGATTTAGCGCTTCTAAGCAGCCACTGGCTCGAAGATAGGAATTGATAGTAATCATTTGAATGTGCGCTGTTAGGGTTTGACTTTAACAGCGATGTCTCTGTCGAAATCGGGAAGTTCAATAGTTAATTCGTTGTTTTGACAAAGTGCCTGATAAGTTTCGATAATACCGCCGTCGCCGCGAGTGTCGTAGGTTTCTATCGTATATAAACCGTCACTAAGGTCGTTCAAGGTGAAATCAATATTGCAAAAAGTGCCGTAGGGAATTTCTCCTTTTTGGCTGCCAATGTCGTAAATCCAGATATAGGCATGGTCATCGCCGGATAGTCCAAGGAACCGCAGATAACCCTCGTTGCTGTCATTGTTCTCTTTGAATTCATAGTTTGAGATATGAAACCAGTCCTGCCCTGTGTTTTCTATTTGCACCGCGTGTTGACCGGCGGGAATCGGAACTTCGATTATGAAATTGCTTGAATTGGCGGGATAGCTCGATGAAAAGATTTCGTGGGAATCGATAAGCACCCGCAAACTATTTTCGCACCAGTCAGCGGTACTTTGGACATGGATTTTCAGAATGCCGTCTTTCGACATTTCCAGATTAAAAGTGGGGTCCGACTTGTAATCCGATTTGGTAGAACCATGAAGCCATTGCGAAAGGTTACCAATTCCCGGAACGGTTCCATCAGCACAAATGTCGAAAACAGTCTGTGTCGAAACGGCCCAGAAATCCGACAGCCCTGGATGGGCGGAAGCCCATAAGGGCATATCTTCGGTGCTAATGTTCGCTTTGGAGAGATTATAAGCCGCGGGATCCTCGCCTGCAGTGTAAGCCGACAGTGCGGTGAATTCTTCGTAGCAGTTAAATCGTTCAATAAAAGTGTCCCACCACCATAAATTAGCGGTGGAATTAACGTGAAAGGCACTCCAGATGCCGTTGTGAAGGACTAATCTGCCTTCATTGGGATTGCTACGGTTGAAACTACCGAATTCACCCATAATAACCGGCTTGTTGTAAGTGCTGAGTCGGTTAAATGCCTCATCGAAGAAGCTGATGGTATAAGAGCTGTAATAATGAACCTGTATAAGGTCCATATTATCCTGGCACCAGATGTCCTCGAATCCCGATGTGTCGGAACTGGTAGTCACCATGTGGTTGAATGGATCTACTGACTTTATATAGCCGGCCATTTCATTGTGCCAGTCTACGACCGAAGCCTGGTCATTTTGCCAGCCATCTGTGTACTGAACTTCATTGAAGAGTTCCCATGCCAGGATGGCTCCTGAGTAGCCCCAGCGGGCAATAATATAGCGATATTTATATTTTGTTATACGGCGGGCCTCGGCATCAGTGAAAAAATCTGCCGGGTCGTCGAGGAAACCGCCATCCCTCGCAGCATGGATAATATTATAGGGATTGTCACTCCAGTTTGGATTGACATTGGTGCTGAATTGGCCATGGTGCTGTAAAGTCAATTGCATTGAAATTCCATTTTGTTCGCAACTTTCAACTATCCGGTCCAGCCTCCATGCTATTGGCAAGCTAAGTACTCCTACGCCGCCATAGTATTGTTTATTGGATCGCCATTCGAGAGTTGTACCCTGGTAGAAATGGGTCATCCAGATGCGAGTCCAATTTTCGCCAACGTTGTGCATCTTTTCAAAGGTATCTTCCCACTGACCGGTTCCATTCTCATTCCACCATGAAACGTTGTGACCGATGGGTATGTAGGGATCGTTATTGTCGTATCGTAAATAATAGGGATTTCGACTGTCCGCTCTGATGATTCCCTTTTCATCGCTTTCAATACAAGTAAAAATAATTTCTGGGTTGATTATGTTAGTGCCGTTTTGGTCGATAATTGTAATCTGATTTATTACGTAAGTGCCGAGTTGAGAGGGGGCGAAACGCACTTTCCAGCACGGATCTCTGCCGTTGACGAACCTCCCGTATGAATTTTCATCGTATTCCTCATAAAAGAAGGCGGGTACATCCACATCGTTGCTGTCCGGTTTTGTGAAAGTGACCATAATATCAACAATATCAGTATCGAAGGGATTGCTGTAGCTGGCCGAGAGAGTAAAGGTCAGTTCAAACTTTTGAAACCGACCGATGGTTTGGGTGTTTTGAGAAATTGATGTTATCTGTGGCTGGGCTGTTTCGAATTGCTGCTCGGCAATTGCCGGAAGAAGACATATCGAGCTGATTGTAATGTAAAAGAGATTTTTTAATAAATCCGACAACTTCCTACTCTCCGTAAGCTTCTATCAATTCAAAACTTTATAAGGCGTTATTACGCCATTCAACCCCAATTGCTAATGTCATCGTTAAAAAACATTGTAACATATAATTATCTGCTCGTCCAGATTATTCATCATCAGAAACCCAAGCCGGTCAAGTTGTGGGGCTTTTTCTCATGTGTTGGTTGTGAAGGAAAAGCAAATATCTATTCAAATCTTAGAATCAAAAAAAAGGCGGTTTGAAACCGCCCTTTTTTTATATGTTAGCAGTAAGCAGAAAATATTTGTTGTGCCTGGTTTTATTATTCATGCTTGCTGAACATAATATCACATTTAATTTTAGCTGTCTTTGGCCTCGAATTCGGCGTCGATAACATCTTCTCCGCCTTTTCTTTTTACTTCGCCTTCAGGTGGCGGAGCTTGTGATGCCTGGTCGGTCGGGGCAGAAGTGGCCTGTTTTTTGGCGGCCTCTTCATAAAGCACCTTGCCTAATTCCTGACTGGTTGTGCCAAGGTTCTCAATCGCCTTCTTTATTGCATCGGCATCCTCGCCTTTGATTGCTTCCTTGAGGTTGTTAATTGCGTTTTCGATTTTGCCGCGTGTATCGGAAGATACCTTTTCGCCGTGTTCTTTAAGCGTTTTTTCCGTTGTATAAATCAACTGGTCCGCCTGGTTCTTAATGTCAACAACCTCTCTTTTCTTTTTATCTTCCTCGGCGTGACTTTCAGCTTCTTTTGTCATCTTGTTAATCTCATCTTCGTTAAGGCCGGAGCTGGATTTGATTTCGATTGACTGCTGCTTGCCTGTGCCAAGGTCCTTGGCGGAAACATTCAAAATGCCGTTGGCATCAATATCAAAGGCGACTTCAATTTGAGGAATGCCTCGAGGTGCCGGTGGAATATCTGCTAACTGGAATCTACCGAGCGTGCGATTGTCCCTGGCAAATTCTCTCTCGCCCTGCAGGACGTGAATATCAACAGTGGTTTGACTGTCGGCGGCGGTCGAGAATATCTCTTTTTTACTAGTTGGAATCGTGGTGTTTCGCTCAATTAGTCTGGTCATAACTCCGCCAAGAGTCTCAACTCCCAACGAAAGCGGCGTTACATCCAGTAGCAGAATATCTTTTACACCCGCATCGCCGGCCAGCACAGCTCCCTGAATAGCGGCACCTACCGCCACGACCTCGTCGGGATTGATACTTTTGTTCGGCTCTTTGCCGAAGAGGTCTTTGGTAATCTGCTGGACTTTTGGAATTCTTGTCGAACCACCAACCAGCAATATCTCTGCAACTTCACCGATACTTAACTTTGCATCGGCCAGCGCTTTCCGGCAGGGCTCTTTGAGCCTTTCAAGAATGGGTTCTACAAGTGATTCGAACTTGCTGCGAGTCAAGGTAATCTGCAGGTGCTTGGGTCCGGATGCGTCAGCAGTGATAAACGGCAGGTTAACAGTGCTCTCAACTTGTGTACTCAACTCGCACTTTGTCTTCTCCGCGGCTTCTTTGAGGCGCTGGTGAGCCATCGGGTCCTGACGCAGGTCAATGCCTTCGGTTTTCTTGAATTCATCGGCCAGATAATTTATTAAAACGGCGTCAAGATCGTCACCGCCCAGATGTGTATCGCCGTTGGTGCTAAGCACCTCAAATACATTGTCACCGATATCGAGGATAGAGATATCGAAGGTTCCACCTCCGAAGTCGAAGATAGCGACCTTTTCATTTTTTTTCTTTTCGAGTCCGTATGCCAGTGCAGCGGCGGTCGGTTCATTGATGATGCGTTCAACCACGAGACCGGCAATTTTGCCCGCATCTTTAGTCGCCTGGCGTTGTGAATCGTTAAAATATGCAGGTACGGTTATAACGGCGTTTGTTACTTTTTCGCCGAGATAATCCTCTGCGGTTTTTTTCAAATCCTGCAGAATCATCGCTGAAATTTCCGGTGGTGTGTATTGTTTGCCGCGAACATCGACTTTAACCAGCTCATTGGCTGCTCCGGTAATTTTATAAGGGACTATCTTTTCTTCAGATGAGACTTCATTATGACGTCGGCCCATAAAACGCTTTATGGAAAATACCGTATTTTCCGGATTTGTCACCTGTTGATGGCGTGCAATTTGGCCTACAAGCCTTTCGCCTTTATCGGTAAAGCCGACGACAGATGGTGTCAGTCTGGAGCCGGAAGAATTAATCAGAACCTTTGGTGCTGAGCCTTCCATTACAGCAACCACAGAATTTGTTGTTCCTAAGTCTATTCCAATGATTTTAGCCATGGTTATATTCCTTTCGTAAAATTCCTAACTTTACAAATAAATGTTGCAAAAGACGTGCCAGTTATGGATGTGTATTGTGGATATGATATAACCTGTTTTGCCATAAGTAGTTATACTTTTGTTAGCTGCTGATCACATTTTTTCTATAACAGTTTATTGTGCCATTATGGCAGTCACATGAACGTATATCAAACCATTCATGTTTAAGAACTGACTCGATAGATTCCTTGTCGATAATTTTGAGACCATAGCGTTTTTGAAAAAGGTTAACTATGGGAAATATATCCGATACTGTGGTTACGCAAAGAGAACATAAAGAATGTTTTTAACTATCTTACTGCGTGTCCTGGTTGAGTGCAGAGCGGATGATTTTTGCACGAAGTGCGTCTCTGCCGTTAGGATTCAGCGGCTTTCCATAATTTAATTGCAGGTGAGCTGGCAGGGTGAGCATGAACAGCCGATTGATTGTTGCAATAGTAACCTGGCGGGTTTTGTCCATATCAATAGCGTCGCAGAGTGTATGAAGTTTTTCAATGGCGGGCGTCGAAGCACCCATATATTTGTACATATTAATACCTAACCGCAGATGACTCAGCAAAAACAGCGCCTCCTGTGAACTTATCAAATGTGCGTTTTGCAGCAGTGCCATTGCACGGGAGATTTTGTCGTCGAGAATATCCGGTTTTTTGGAAAGAAGATGGTTTCTTGCAGTATTTTCGTATTCTATTATTTCTGGTATGATGGATTTCTCAAATTGTGAGATAATATCTGATTCCGAAAGGCCAAGGGTGACCTGGTTGGAAAGCTGATAGAGGTCACTTACTGCTTCGGTGCCTTCTCCGAAAAGACCGCGCACAGCCAGGCCCATATCCTTAGCGGCATTGAAGAATTTTTCTATCTGGCCGGTCATTTTCAAAGCCGGCAGATGCAACATTACCGATACTCTTATCCCCGTGCCAAGATTAGTCGGGCAGGCTGTCAAATAGCCATATCTTGGATTAAACGCATAATCAACCTTTTGCTCAATCATGTCATCGATACGATTTATTTGTTCATAACATTGTGAGAGCTGGCAGCCGGCTTTGAGCACCTGGATTCGCAGGTGGTCCTCTTCATTGATCATGGCGGTAAAAAATTCCCGCTGGGCCATAACAACACCCCTTGGTCCTTTGCCAAAGGCAAGATGACGGCTGATAAGATGCCTTTCGACCAGAAAATGCCGATTTAATGCCGAGGCCTTATCCACGCTGATATAGAAAACCTTATCACCGAGTTCCAGATCTGTCAGCACATCCTTTAGTTTGTCAAGTATCGCGTTTTTTTCCGTATTTGAACATCGGCTGAGGAATTTGTGGCCGGCAATGTTTCGTGCGAGGCGGACCCGCGAAGATATAACGATATCAGCCAGCGGGCCGGAGCCGTTGAACCACTCGTTTATATCGTTGCTAATATTTGTTAGTCTCATATTGTTATTATATTCGTTGTGTTATGTAATATAATTTTTTTACATTTCACTTTGTTTTATTTTATCTCGGAGCTTGGCGGCTAACTCGTAATCCTCGCATTGCACCGCCGCTTCCAGTTGCCGATGCAAGTTAAACAGTTCCATTTGCTTTTTTGTATCTTGTGGTGTTGTCGAAGGAATCTTACCGCAGTGAGTTGTTCTTCCGTTATGAGCTTTCTCAATAAGCGGATGTAATGATTTCTCAAAAACTTCATAGTCGTAAGGACAACCAAGAACTCCTTCCTTGCGAAATTGAGCCAGTGTTAAGCCGCATTTCGGACATGCGAGCTGCTGCTCTGTCGGGCTGAAAAACTCATCATCTGTTGGTTGGACGGCAAGCAAATTGCTCAGCAATTCGTTAATAGGTATATGACTTTTAACGGTAATATCCTGCTGGGCGGCACAATGCTCGCAAATATGCATCTCGGTACGAATTCCGTCACTTATCTCGGTCAGGTGAATTGTAGCATCGTTCTTGTTACAAATCTGACATTGCATAATCAACTCTTTTTCTTTTATGAGGACACCTTTATGTGAGCCATAGCCTTTTAAGAATTAGTCCCCACTTTCCATTATTTTACCAGAACCTCTATATTTTGCAATAGGTCAAATATATAAGTTCCGGTTTTCTCTGTAAATAATCGACCAATTTGGAGTTCATCTACAGATTGAATTGTCTATTCGCCGAATTTAGCTGAACACCCCGGCTCTTCAACAACTTTGATGTTTTGTAATTTTACCCCTTTAGGTAGTTTCGGTCCAAGTTTATCGTATATATATTTGGCTACGTTTTCTGCGGTGGAGTTGTTCTGTTGAAAGTGGCTTATCCTTTCCAACGCAGTATTATCGAACTCGGCCAACAGATTATCGAGCAGTTCCCTGAGTTTATGGAAGTTCATTACGATTCCTATATTATTCAGTGTGTTACTGCTGACATCGGCGGTAACCGACCATTCATGGTAGTGCGAGGATTCTTTTGAGCCGTCCGGTAGAATCAACTGATGAGACGCCCGAAAATGTGTTTCGACACTAATTGTAAACATAACAGATAAACCCCGCAATGAATTGCGGGGCTAAATATTTAGCCCCCAGTTTTACTGGGGGTAATTCCTTTTATTGAGGCGTTTTTTCAAACGTTCATGAATATTTTCTGGTATCAGATTTGATAAATCACCTCCCAGCGAAGCGATTTCGCGAATTAAAGTTGAGCTGGTGAAGCCATATTGTTCGGAGGTCATGATAAAGACCGTTTCTATGCCGGTCACGGCCCGGTTGGTCATGGCAAGCTGAAATTCATATTGGACGTCGGTAAGGCTTCGTAGTCCCCGCAATATGACATCCGCCTTCTTTTGAGTGGCATATTCGACCGTTAATCCTTCAAAGCTCTCAACTGAAACTCCCGGCATTCGTTGTTGTTCGAGCAATTCGGATATCATTTCAACACGTTCTTCGGGAGTAAAAAGCTGGTTCTTTATAGGACTTCGTCCGACCGCAATAATAAGCTCGTCAAAAAGCTTGATACCTCGACTGACAACATCCAAGTGCCCGTTTGTAATCGGATCGAACGAACCGGGGAATATCGCTCTTACAAACTTTTTAGCCATTATTACCACCTTTATAAAACGGTATATTATAGTGCAAATCTCCGGCGTGTCAAATAAACGAGTTTACACCTAAGATTTCTTATGAAATGATGCATGCGAATATTTGACCCTTAGTTTTATTAAGGATTTTTCATTTAAGTCATTGGTCGAGCCAGTTGATGAAGGTTTCATGTCAGTAGTTGGAATTAGTGGACTTGGATATATTAATTATGCCCACATGAATTAGCCTTCCTGTATGTTGGCCAATACATTAGAATCTGAGATTGGCCCACAGTTGTTTGTTTAGAAACGATAACTATGTATAGTTGCTCAAACTGGATAAAAAGAAAGTTCGTTGTAGCATCTTAAGCTTAATTCTCTGAGTGGATTAAATCGAGCGTCTGCACAAAAATACGATTTTTTGAGACGAAAAGAAGTTTTCATCCAGATGTTTTTTTGAGATAATTATAATAACCTGTTCTGTAAGAGTGATAGATAAGATTGGTCAGTTGACAAATACCCTTAATTAAATGTGCTAATTTACTTTGTTATGTGTGGGAGATTTTCTGCATTAATTGTATATGGAAAGGGAAGTATGATTAAAGATAAAAGAAAAGGATTCACACTAATTGAACTTTTGGTTGTGATAGCTATCATTGCATTACTAATGGGCATTTTAATGCCGGCATTGCAACGGGTCAAGAAACAAGCTCAGGACATGGTCTGCCGGGCTAATCTGCGTCAATATGGCGTTGCACATAATGTATATTTAGACGACAATGATTATCGCTATCCAGATGCGTGGACATCGTTGGTTATGGATGAGGAACCTGTGGCAGGGTACGAGCGTTATTGCCGATGGCATGATCCGAGATACCCGGCAGATGGTCCGTTCTGGCCTTATCTCTCGGCAGAAAAAGTACATCTTTGCCCAACATTCAAGGTTCTTGCCAAAACCGTCGGTGAAAATCATCCAAATCACGATATGTCTATACCCATTGTTCCATACTACAGCTACAGTATGAACTACTTCTTGGGTAATAAAAAACGCTCTGACTTCACAAGGAGTCAGTCGGAGATATTTTTCTTCTCCGAGGAGAACATGTGGCTAAGACCCGGTTGCGCGTATGTTCTTAACGATAATGCATTATGTGGTGACGGACGTGATTGGTTTGGTACGTTTCACAACACCAAGAGTGGAGATCTGAACTCAGGCAATGTCAATGCCGTTTTTGTTGATGTGCATGTAGAACCGGTATGGTCAGCTCTTCTTGAGGATAAAGGTGATGATTCGGAGAAGGAGTTTGGTACATACGAAAGGTTCAGTTGGCCATTCAAAAAAGATCCGACGCAATAAGGTGTGATATTTTGCTTTCGATTTACTCCTTTAGCCATTGATCGAGCCAGTCAATGACGGTTTCATGCCAGAGTATGGAATTGTGCGGCTTTAACACCCAGTGGCTTTCATCCGGGAAATGGAGAAGTTTGCTGGGAATCCCACGCCTTTGCAGGGCGTTAAACGTACCCAGACCCTGAGTATCGGCAACTCGGAAATCCAAAGCGCCGTGAATTACAAGCATGGGGGTCTTCCAGCTATTGACAAAGTTAACAGGATTGTGTTTCTCATAGGCCTCCGGATTGTCCCAGGGTGTCCCGAGGTGGTCCCATTCTGGGAACCAAAGTTCTTCGGTATCGAAGTAGGCCATCCGCTCGTCGATATTTCCATCGTGATTGACAAGACAGCGGAAGCGGTCGGGCCAGTTGCCGGCAATCCAGTTAATCATATATCCACCAAAGGAAGCTCCTAATGCCCCGACTCTATCGCCATCGGCCCAGGGGTAACGCTCAAGGGCTGCTGAAAGACCTTTTCTTAAATCTACCAGAGGTTTGCCGCCCCAATCACCGCGAATAGAATCACAAAATGCTTGTCCATAGCCGGTTGAACCGTGAAAATCGACCATGAAAGCGGCATAGCCGGCACCAGCGTAGGTCTGGGGATTCCAGCGGTAATGGAACATATTTCCGAAAGAGCCTTGTGGCCCGCCGTGAATTAAAAAAGCTATCGGATATTTTTTATCCGGGTCGAAATCCACGGGTTTAACTACGTAACAACAAACTGTTTCATCATTCCATCCTTTAAACGTGATCTGCTCATACTGGCCCATTCGAGCTGCGGCAATTTTGCCCTTGTTTATGTTAGTGATTTGTCGCACATCGCTGCCGTCAGGTTTGATTGAATAAAGTTCTGTAGGTGCCCTTAAGTTGTTCATGCTATAAATAATTCTGCTACCGACGACACTTGGTGAACCGATTGAGCCTTCTTTGACGATAGTTTTTACCTCGGCGGTTTTGACATTAATAGCGAAAAGCGACCTTTGCCCTAAGTTTGTTGCTGTCGCATATAGCGTTGTACCATCGGCAGAAAAACACAGCGAGGAAGGACTGCGGTCCCATTTTTCAGTCAAAATCTTTGGTTTTCCCTTGGGCCAGGGACAAAGGACTACTCGAATGCGGTCGGATTCATATCCGGGCCTTGTCATCGCCAGGTAAGCTAATGTTTTGCCGTCAGGTGAAAAGACCGGATTGGTATCCCATGCCTTATTGTCCTCTGTCAGGCATTTTGGTGACTGGGAACAATCGATAGGAGCCAGATAAAGATCGAAGTCAGTTGACCACGGCTCTTCATGTCCAACTTCTCGGGCGGTAAATATCACGCTTTTACCGTCGGGAGCAAAGGTTATTTCCTCCGGGCCTCCGAATGGCTTGGAAGGGGTATCAGCATCCATACCTTGCATGACATCTGTCGCCTGGCCTCCGTCAGCAGGCATCACAAAAAGATGCGAGCGTCGGCCATCCTTCCACGTGTCCCAGTGCCGAACGAATATTTTCTCGTAAATCCGCCCGCTGGCTTTTCTTTTCTCAATCTCATCGAGTCTGTTTTTTGTTTCAGCAGGAGTATTGCAGTCCGGGAACATTTCCATTGTAAAAGCAATGTATTTGCCATCGCGGCTAATGATTAGATTTCCTACATCAAGTGGTTCATCTGTAATCTGCCGTGCTTCTCCGCCATCGATTTGAATTTGCCAAACCTGTGACGAACCCGAGCGAGTGGAGATGAAATACACTGATTTGCTGTCAGGTGCCCAGCAGGGATTGGAATCTGTATCAGGGTGTGTAGTTAATTGGCGAAGTTCGGTCCCGTCGGCTCCGACCAGCCAGAGGTCGGTCCTGCCTTTATTTGCTTCGAGGTCTGTTTTTCTTAAAACAAAAACAATCCACTTGCCATTCAGCGAGACTTTCGGATCCGAAATTCGATCCATTGCCAGCATGTCATGAACAGAGAACGGATGGCTCTGTTTGGAATCTTTGGAAGCGATGGCTGGGGCGGTTATAATAAAAAGAAGTGATAGTATTGATATTTTCCTGTACATATAATCTCTCCTTAACCATTCAGAATTTGTTTATTATTTTGCTACATTGTAATAGTAAATCTGTGCTTTGACAATTCGGAGGTTGAGAAAAAGAAATTTTCGATTAGTATGATGGTCGCTTTTAGCATAAAAAATATAAAGCAATTACGGTCTTCGATTATAAGGATTGTCGGTAATGCACCATTTTTTCGTTGCTGCAGATAGTTTACATGAGAAACATGTAATTCTCACAGGTCCTCAGGCTCATCAAATATGCGATGTTTTGCGAATGAAACCCGGCGATAAAATTATCGTCCTGGATAATACAGTATATGAATACACAGTTGTATTAAGTAAGGTTGTTCGACAGGAAGTTTCAGGCGAAGTGATTCGCAAACGAAAATCCGAAGCAGAGCCAAGAACACGTATTACCCTCTATCAGAGTCTTTTAACCCGTGAAAAATTTGAGTTAGTATTACAAAAATGTACCGAGATAGGAGTAGGATGCTTTGTGCCCATTGTGACGCAGCGGAGTATTATTCGCCGGCCGGATACTATTACACCACGGAAGATGTCACGCTGGCGGAGAATTATTACCGAAGCGGCTGAGCAATCAGGCAGAGGCAAAATTCCGAAGCTTAAAAATCCTGTTAATTTTTCTAATGCAATATCCGGACTTGATGGTTTTGATTGCTGCCTTGTAGGATCTATCGAAGTAAAAGAATCAGACCTGCGAGAAATTCTACGAACAGGTGATATTGAACCGATGGAGATAGCCATATTTATTGGGCCGGAGGGAGGTTTTACAAAGGAAGAAATTGTAGATGTTTGCAGGACAGGGGCTATGACTTTTAGCCTTGGAAAACGAATTTTACGAACGGAAACTGCCGCTGTTGTTGCCTCGGCTCTAATCCTGTATGAGTTAGACCGATGACGAATCTGTCGCATCGAATTCTTCTGTGGTCAGTATTATCGGGATATCGAGCCAGAAGGTTGAGCCTTTGTCGAGCTCGCTGTCCACTCCCATATTACCTGCCAGCATTGCAGTCAATTCAGCACTGATAGCAAGTCCCAGCCCGCTTCCTGTCGATTGGCGTGTCAGGGAGCCGTCGGCTGTGCCGAATTTCTCAAATATCTTTTCCCGGTCATCCTCTGCAATACCACAGCCGGTATCAGTCACTTCGATTCGGAGTGTTTTATCGTCCTGTTTGAGTCCTGCGCGGATTTCAATCCTGCCTCGTTCGGGTGTAAACTTTACTGCGTTGCTTAGAAAATTATATACTATCTGTTGAACCTTGCCGGCATCGGTCATAAGAAACGGCAGGTCGGGCTTGGTAAGGACTTTGACTTTTATTTTCTTTTTCTTGGTTTCCAGCGAGAAGGATGCGACGGCTGAATCAATCAATTGTGGCACAGAAGTTTTTTCGATATGCAATTCTATTTTACCAGCTTTTGTTTTTGCCAAATCCAGCAGGTCATTGATCATATTCAGGAGCCTGTTCCCGCCGGTTATGATATTCTCCGTATATCTTCGGGCCTTATCCTTGGATAGTAAAGCAGGCTTTTCTCGCAACACCTGAGCGAAGCCGAGAATCGAATTCAATGGGGTTCTGAACTCATGGGAGATATTGGCCAGGAACTCGCTCTTTAGTTTATTGGCCTTGAAAAGTTCAATATTTCGATCCGAAAGTTCTGCAATTTTACCATCAAGTTGTTTGTTTGCCTGTCGAAGTTTTTCCTGGGCTTCCTGCAGACCATCGAGCATCTTATTAAAGGCGCTGGCCAGTTTCTCATATTCATCACCGGTTTTTATTGAGCTTCTTATATCGAGATTGCCTTCGGCTACGTTATTAGCCATAGCCCTCAGGTGCCGGATAGGACGAAGGATTACTCTCTGAGTAATCCAGTAAAATGCGATAATTGCGCCGGTACCGGCGACAAGTCCGGCCACGCTCACCCATACCCAATTTAAAAGTTTGGTTTTGCCGATTTCAGCGGCTGAACTTTGAACAGTTATTGCGCCTATCAATTCATTCGGGGAAAAAGCACCGGCCGAGCCCTGTGAGTTGTGACAACTTATACAATTATCGTTTGCCCGAAAAATTCTTATATAGTTGCTGTGAGAAATTCCGTTGATTTTATCAAAGCTGATAGTGTCATTTCTGCTGTCCTCAGCTATTAATGATTCGATTATATCCTGTTGCTCAGAAGTTAACTGCCCAAGCTGGTTTTGATCCAGTTCATTTTCCTTTGTGAAGCGTAACCAACGTATCTGGGTGTTATTAGGATCGAGTACCTGTCCGGTATTGTCTAATGGGGCAAGGGCGGCCTGACTGGAGCCTTTCAGTTGAAAGTGTTGTCGATATAGCAACATTTCGCTTCTGGCTCGTTCGGTATCAAGATAGTCTTTTTTTACAAGCTGTCTCATCCATATGTAGGGCAAAATAAGCGCAATTATAAGGGTCAGTATGACCGCCAGCCCGAACATTAATTGACATTTTACCGCCAGAGATAAAGGTGAGAGTTGCAGGAATTTCAGCATCCGCTTCCAGATTCGGCTTATTTTAAAATGCTTAATAAACAAATGTAAACTCCAGTGTTAAACGTCTTTTAGATTCTGATTTTTACTTGAATCATTTTTCAAATGGTTTTCTTTTGCCTGGGTTGCCTGACTGGTTTGGGTGATTCCATGTCTGCCCTGAGTTTGGGTAGAGCATTGGGATATTTTTTCTGGACAAAATCAATTAGCTTTTCTCGTACTTCGCATCGCAGGGACCATGCAGTCGAGGCATCAGGGGCACTCATTAGTGCCCTTAATTCGACCGTGCGTTCAGTTGTATTCGTGACCTGCAAAACGCAAACCTTGCCATCCCAAAGCTGCGATCCTTTCAGGATACGATGAAGTTCTTCTCTGATCGAGTCGAATGGAACCTTATAATCAACATAGATAAATACAGTGCCCAGAATATCCGCCGTGACGCGAGTCCAGTTCTGGAAAGGCTTTTCAATGAAGTAAGTTATAGGCACAATCAGCCGTCTTAAGTCCCAAATCCTGACTACTACGTAAGTCAAAGTGATTTCTTCGATTCGACCCCATTCGTTTTCCACGATAACCACATCATCGACGCGAATCGGCTGAGTGAGAGCGATCTGCAGACCGGCGATAAATGTCCCGATAGTTCGCTGTGCCGCCAGGCCCACTACAATCCCAATAATACCTGCCGATGCCAATATTGTCGTGCCGAGCTGCTTGACTTTGGGAAAGGTTATTAGAATCGAAGCAAAAGCGATAATACAGACAACAATAATCACTAATCGTTTTAGCACTCTGAATTGAGTATGAATCTTGCGAGCTTTCAGATTATCTTTAACATTAACTTCGAATTGTCTGGCGATGAGATCTTCCAATACATACATTGCTTTTATTAAGAGCCAGGATATCGTTACGATTATAATCAGGCCGAGGATGTGATTAATATTCGCCATTGCTTCCGGTGGCTCAGGCAGTGCAGATGAAAGAGCCAAACGGATTATAAAAGTAATTACGATCCACTGTAGCGGCCTATAGCAATGTTTGACAAACGAGTCGTCGAGTAAGTTTTTGGAACCTTTTGTGACCTTTCTGATCATTTTATAGACCAGAAAATGACCTGCAAATCCTAAAAGCAGTGGCAAACCCACCAGCCAGATTGTTAATCTCCAGTATTGTAACAGTACCCACATTTTTTGACCCTCCAGACAATCAGTCCATATTAGAGTTCAGCTAATTTTACCGTTCCCGACTTTACTGCTGTTGTTCTGCTGGGTTTTCATCAATTATGTGTGAGTGTTTTTGCACTCGCAGGTTCAACTCGTTTAGTTGTTTGGCGTCAACTTCACTCGGCGCTTCAGTTAAGAGGCATTGGCCTCGCTGGGTTTTTGGGAAAGCAATGACATCTCGAATATTGTCGGTACCAGTCAGCAGCATAACGAGCCTGTCGAGGCCGAAGGCTATCCCGCCGTGCGGTGGAGCGCCATATTCCAGAGCCTTTAAGAAAAAGCCGAATCGCCGCTGCGCCTGTTTTCGTGATATATTGAGCAGGTCAAAAACCTTTTGTTGAACTTTCGGATTATGGATACGAATACTTCCTCCACCGATTTCAGAGCCGTTGACGACAATATCATATGCCTGAGAGCGGATGTTGGCCGGATCGGTTTCGAGTTTATCTAATTCCTCTTCAACAGGGCTGGTAAACGGATGGTGCAGTGAATCGTAACGATTTTCATCCTCGTTCCATTCGAACAGTGGAAAGTCCACTATCCATACAAATTCAAATCTGCCTGACTCGTAAAGCTTCAATTCCCGGGCCAGTTTACAACGCAGAGGTGCTAATGCCTTATTCGCTGCATCTTTTGTGTCAGCGACAAACAGGAGCAGATCATCGGCTTTGGCTTCGAAGCGTTCTAAAAGCTGTTTTTGTAATTCCGGGCTGAAGAACTTTGCAGAACCACCAAACAGAGTAAGCTGTCCGTTTTCCGGTTTGACCCTACACCAGGCCAGGCCTTTAGCGCCGTAATCGCCAACGAAATTGGTGAGTGTTTTTTCGATATCGCTCCTGGAATATTTTTCCCCGCCTGGAGCACAAAGCCCCTTGACGACTCCGTCTTTTTCGATAGTCGATGTGAAAACTTTAAATGTACTTTGTTTAGCTAAGTCGGAAATGTCTTTGAGCTTCATATCGAAACGCAAATCAGGCCTATCTGTGCCGTAATCATCCATAGCTTGATGATAAGACATCCGCCGCATTGGAAGGGGCACATCAATATCCAGTATCTGCTTCCAGATTCTCGCTACCAGGTTTTGATGTACGTTGATAACATCATCTGTATCGACAAAGCTCATTTCGACATCGATTTGGGTAAACTCAGCCTGCCTGTCTGCGCGTGGATCTTCATCACGGAAGCAACGGACGATTTGGAAATATTTATCCATGCCGCTGACCATCAGAATTTGTTTGAAGAGCTGCGGTGATTGCGGCAGGGCGTAGAAACTATTTGGAACCAGTCTGCTGGGCACAAGAAAATCCCTTGCTCCTTCCGGTGTACTCTTGGCCAGCATCGGGGTTTCAATTTCCCAGAAGCCAAGTTTATCGAAGTAATCCCGAGTAACCATAGTAACTTTATGCCGGATTCGAAGTTTACGCTGCATTACCGGTCTGCGAAGGTCGATGTACCGATTGGTGAGCCGAAGTTCTTCGCCGGTTTTTTCGGCGTTTTCCATTTCAAAGGGTGGTGTTTTTGAGGTATTTAATATCTCGAGTTTCTGAACAGCGACCTCAATTTCACCGGTTGCCAGTTTTGGATTTTCCATACCCTCACTTCTGGGCTGCACAGTTCCTTCGACTGCTATTACCCATTCGCATCGAAGTGTTCTGGCTAATTTATGGGCATCAGGTTGAGTTTCCGGATCGAAAACCATCTGGGTAAGGCCATCTCTATCTCGAACGTCGATAAATACAAGATTTCCATGATCGCGATAAAAATGAACCCAACCTGCCAAAACAACTTTTTGACCGGCATCTTCAAGTCGAAGCTGGCCGCAATTATGCGTTCTTTTGAGCATTACAAAATCTCTCTAAACTGTAACCATGGTTTGTGTTTACGCTTACGCGGAAACAACGATAAAACAGCATAGCCGAACGGTTATGTTTAGTCAATAATGGCTTTTAATATTTAATATCGGCCCAACAGGATTTGAGCAGCTTGATCTCCACTAAACTATAGACATTTGTGACTTTATGTTAGTTATAGCTTAAAAAATTGAGCTATGTATAATCGAGCTTTGGGAAGCATCAGACAAAACATACGGATTTTCCAGATCGATGAGGGGCTAAGAATGACCGGTCATTGGTTCAGTATCTTGCCTCTTTTATCATGTCGCCTTTAGGTTTCATTCTATTATTATCGCCATTGTGATTTACTGCCCGGTTTTCTTCCTCAAATCTGCTTCCGGAAATATGAAGTCAAAAAACAAGAAACGTCCAATAAATTTATATATTAGAAGTTGTTTTGTCTCAAGTTTGCATATTCACTGACCGATAAAAATGTGTTGAAGTCATCTCGTTATTTTACAGGATAGACCGGGGGGATTGACTTAAAAAGTGAAGGAGACATTGCAATGAGGCTAATATCAGTCTGCCTGAAAGTTCAGGTGATTGGTTGGTGCTTAGTCGTGATATTACAGTCACCTGTCCTGGCTCAAGATGCTGTCCCTGCAGATGAGTTGTATGACATGGATATTGAGGAACTCCTTGAAATTGATATTTCTGTAGCCTCGAAGAAGCCGGAATTGATATCTGAGGCGCCGGGAATCGTCGTAGTCGTTCCCCGAAATGAGTTCGAGATTTACGGAGACAGAGATCTACACCAGATGATGCAGCGCCAGCCCAGCGTCTATATACGAGATGTCTTCCCCTACACCGACAATGTATTGGGCTTTAGGGGCGATATGGCGATGGTTACGGATTCGCACAACCTGATACTTTTTAACGGTAGGCCCATCCGGGAAAGCGGTCAGGGGCTCAATGTTAATATGTATAAGACGTTTCCATTGTCAACTCTGGAAAGTGTAGAGCTGATCCGAGGACCCGGCTCAGTTCTCTATGGATCCAATGCCTTCACCGGTGTCATTAATCTAAAGACACGTGTCCCGGATCAGGACGAATTCTCGGTTTCTTCAATGATGGGCAGTTACGGATACTATGAAACAGATGTAACGGCTGGAGGAATGTCCGGTGAACTTGGGTATATCACCGCTTTTCGCGTTGCCGGTCAACAGGGTTATCCTTACCGAATGACCGATGCTTTGGGTGTCTACGGCGATGATAACAAACAATACAAAAGCTACTCGTCAGTGGTGCATCTGAATTATGGAAACTTCACCTTCGATAGTTTCTGGTCGGATTATGATGCGTTCGCAATGGGAGTTGTGCCTTGGTGGTCCAATCCGCATAAATTATTCCGCAATAAAAAGCTTTTTATAAACACCGGGTATCGAATTCCAATGCACGAACGAGTAACCCTGGAATTGAACGCCACCTACAATCTTCAGGAAAACGGTCTAACCAGTTTCAAGCCGGAGATTATTGGGAACAACACATCGGATATACTTGGTGAAGCAACCCTTTTTGCCAGTCCTACGGACAAAACGAATTTCGTTTTTGGATTTCTGCAGGAGCAAAGGTCGAGCTACCATCCGGATGACGACAAATACCAATCCATTGCCACATACCGCCATGAGCCTAAAAGCTTTTATGCTCAGGGTGACTACAAGTTTGACAAGTTTCTTAAGATTATTGCCGGCACGCAATGGAACAAATCGAGTCATGGCATCGACGACTGGATATCGCGATATGGTTTAATTATAACACCGTCTGATACATGGGGTGTCAAACTCCTTCGAGGCGAGGCCTTTAGAGCTCCGACCACAGTGGAAACCGACGTCTATGACCCCGGAATTCTCATGGGTAATAATGACATCGAGCCCGAGGAAATAACAACCTACGATGCGCAACTGTTCTATCAAGATGGGAAGACCTATGCTGCTGTTACATATTTTCACAGCATAATAGATAAACTTATTATTTACGATACGGATGCCGTCCCCGACATGTCTTATATGAACGGAGGTGAGCATAGGTACGATGGCATTGAGTTCGAAGGCAAACGTTTTCTTACATCATGCTGGCATGTGCTTGGCTCATTTATGTATCAAAATAATAAGGCTGATGCAGGCCTTAATCCAAGTGTTGTACCCGACAAGATGGCCAAACTGGGCGTAGCTTACGCATGGAGTGAGGGTAGTGTATCGCTCTTCTACAGTTATTTCGGAACGCCGCCCCACATTAACATCCCCGGGACTACTCTTGTGGCCAATCCGGAACCGGAAGAACTTAACCTGGTCTCCATGACCGTTTGTATGGACGTATCAAAATGGATGGGCTTTAAGAAAAAGCAGTCGATCCTGACCTTGCGGGCTGAGAATATTTTGAACGAAAAGATTTATGTGCCAACCTTGGCATATTCCGGTTCGCCAAATTCCTTTCCCTACGGGTCGGGAGCAACGTTCTATGCCGGTTTGACAATTCATTTCTAATTGTAAGGTACCTTGGCCTGATTCAACAATTGGGTCGAGCATCAGATTGCTGCTGCTGGAAATCCAGAGAAACAGTCTAAAGACTACAGAAATAGTATAAATATTTATCATATTCGATTATTCCTGTCCGCAATTTGAGGCGTTTTAATCACGGTATTTCTGCGTAATCTTGGATAATTCAAGGATTTGAGGAAATTAAAACTGTTGTTTTCCGGGTTGGTGAACTTTGGCAGGATTGAATTCGTATGAAATAATAGCCACGGGCTGAGGTTCTTATACTTCACTACCCTCCTCCTTGCCTCAGCCCTTTTTTATTTATTGGGATTAGCATTTTCCTCTTTTATTAGTAGGTATTTGCTTTTAATAGATAAAAAAATCCTCATTTATACCAATTATATGTCAGCATTGGTGAATAAATGCTGTTTGGGATGGGATTTATTAGCTGCAAACCGTTTGAACTTTTAATATGGCCTGGACGTATTAATTAATAATGGATTTCGGGCTGAGGTTTTCAACTCTCCTTTCCTCCTTGCCTCAGCCCGCTTTTTTATAAAAAGATTTTTAATGCTTTTTGTTTATTAACAAAGATTTAAATAATTTCAAAAATATTTTTTATTTTTATGCTTGACAGATTTTTGATGTTGGCTTATTATTAAGAAGAATGAACTAATGGTGGGTTAGCAATTTTTTTACGCGGGAAACAAAATATTTTTGAATAAAAATTGATTTGTTTAGAGCTTTTTGATATAATTCAGTAAACACATTCACAGGGCTGAGGATATCTCGCTTTTTCCTCTCCCTCCGCACCTCAGCCCTGTTTCCTCTTTTCAATTCCTTTGGGATGAGGTTTTTCTTTCTCCATTTCCTGCCTTTATATAGGCTTTATCGAGTAAAAAAGGCACTGTCTTAACTTATTTTCAATAAAATTCTTAATTTAACAGGCTACCTGTTAGTTTTCTTTGCATGTATAAATCATTGCTGTTTCAGTATCGTCTGGAGGTGGTTTTAGCAGGGCGGGCGTGGTTTATGAAGAAATACCGCAGGGCGTCGATGGGATGATCGTACAGGCCGTCTTTGAGCGGCAATTCCCCGGCGGAGTTGCCTGTCTGTGGGTAATGATAGCACTGCATAGCTTCTATCAGACGCTGGCATTTGGACGAGATTATTAAAGTGCTTTTTCCATCGCCGGCACGAATTGTCCGGCGGATAAGCTCGATGCCTTCCAAAATCCCGCTGCGTTTGTATTGCACCGCTATACCTAATGCCCGCAGTTCACGAATTGCACTTGTGCCGGTTACATCGTTAACACTTTTACCCGCCGGATCGCAGAATGTAGCAGCTACTTTTTCTTCATCAATTGGCGTGCGATTTTTAATTTCTTCTGCATGGACATCGATAGTCGCACGGCTGCGTATGTATTCATCTATCACACGTACGGTACCATGCTCATCGGCCTGAATCCACAGACATACAAATGGATTTACAAATCCGAAATCCAGTGAGCGGTACAACGGAAGATTCGAATCGTAATCAACCTGATGAACATGTAGTGACGGCTCGAACTCATCGAAAACAACATTTTCTCGCGAAGGTCTTTTGCAAAGCATCTCCGCCTCCCAGCCTGCTCTACTTGCCCGCCGCATTTGTGTAATGCAATCGTCAATCCTCAAATATCCTGCGGCCTTTTTTGCTTTACCCTGGCAATCAGGCCATAACGGACATTGTGAGCAGCTCCGGTCGGTACATTTTTCAATCACTTCCCAGATACACCACTTGAAAATCGGCGTGCCGTATTTCGGGGCAGAGGAGACGATTCTCTGCATCAGGCCGTACGGCTGGTGCATCGTACTGATTAATTCCATGCCGGCTGTAATTGACGCTTTGCTTTGGGTAGTGAATTTGGCCGCGTTAAAAACATCCTCATCGAAAAGTTCAACCTCATCGCAGCGAAGCTTCTGAATATGCTGGCCGCGAACGCTGGTCGCCGATTGTGTTAGGACTTCGGTCGATGAACCATTGGCGAATCGGCATTTAGCTTTCAAAGGCGGTTCGGCGAGAAATTCCTCGAAGCCGTTATACAAAAAACCAATCAGGTATTCATACATCCTGTTCGACTGCTCGCCTGAGCCGCCTAATATTCTGACCTGACAGGACGGCTTAAAGATACAATCGAGGAGTGTAGCAACTGCGGCTAATTCGGTTTTGCCGCCGGCACGATTCGCCCAGACAATGCAATCGCTATTCGTGCTTCGTTCTCCTCGGGAGTCCTTACGAACTGCGTTCTGAGTACTGTGTATTCCGTATGGAGTCTCTAAGACCGCTGAACGCGGAACGCCGAACTCAGAACTAAAACAGTGCCAAAGATAGTCCATCGGGCTGTTATGCTCCGGGCAGATATTCGTATCCGGGACATCTAAGTTGAGAAAGACCTTGACATAATTTTTCAGGTCGGCTTTTGTGGCGGGTCGTATCCGCCGAAGCTCGTTGTAAATATGCTCTGCTTTTTTGATGTCACTACATGCTTGTAAAGATATTTGATTACTCATAATGTCCTCCTCTATTGAATTTGAAGTGTTATTGTTTTTCAATGTACTGAGCACTGCGTCATTCCGAGCGGAGGCCCTTTAGGCCGTAGTCGAGGAATCTGTTTTGAATAGATTCCTCCACTTCGTTCCGAAGTACATCGGAACTTCGGTCGGAATGACAAATATGTCCCCCGTGAAATATGTTGGATTGTTTGAAAAAACCCTAAATTAATGAAAGAGCTAAATAGTTCGATTTTTTTTCTTTAGCGATTTATTTTCAAGTTCGGCAGGGCCTTTTGCAAGTCCGCTACCTGCTCATCTGTAATGTTTTTGCTGTCTTTAAGAAAAAGCCCTTGCAGGTTTGTCAGGCCTTTTATTGGTTCAAGGTCTGATACCGCAGTATTGTCAAGGTAAAGCTCTTTCAGGTTTGTCATGCCTTTTATCAGCGTCAGGTCTGATACCTTAGTATCCTTAAGCGAAAGCATTCGCAGTTTTGTCAGATTTTTTATAGGTTCAAGGTTAGATACTATAGTATTGCTAAGGTGTAGTCCTTGCAGATTTATCAGGCCTTTTAACGGCTCAAAATCTGAAACTGCAGTTTTGGCGAGTGAAAGGTTTTGCAAATTTGCCATCCCGCTTATTGGTTCAATATCCGAAACATCACTTCCTGATAAATCAAGCCATGTTAGATTTGTTAGTCCTTTTAATGGCTCGAGGTTTGAAACTTTCGTACTATTAAGAAAGAGTAATTTCAGATCCGTCAGATCCCGTACGGGCTCAAGGTCGGTAATAGGTGTTCCTGTAAGCATAAGCTCTTGAAGATTTGTCAATCCTTTTAGTGGCTCAATATCGGAAATACCCTGTGACCAAAAGTTAATCGTTTTAAGATTTGTTAATTTTTTTAATGGCTCCAGATCTGAAATATGCTCAAAGACAATATCAAGCCTTTGCAGGTTTATGAGTGCACTTATAGACTCTAAGTTGGAAATACCGGAATCTTGAAATTTAAGCTCTTTCAGGTTAATAAGTTCTGCAAGAGGACTAAAATCATTGATTTCCATATTACATATTCTAAGGCATTGTAAATTTTTAATTTTTGCAAGCGGTTCTATGTTTTTCGTCTTTATCTGCACAATGCATAAAGTCTGAAGATTGTTTAATTTCTTAAGCGGATTCAGATCGAGAAATTCCCTGTCGGAAGGATTCAGGAGGTATAGCTTTGCAAGCAACTTCTCCCGTTTTGTTAGCTCAATTTTAGGTGATCTCAGATTTCCAAGAGTCAGGGTTTGCAGGTTTTTAAGCTTCGTAAGCGGCTTGAGATCTGTAATCATTGCATTACAAATCCTGAGTTCCTTGATACTTGCATAATCATCCGATGTCAGATTTTCCGGTTTTTTATTCAACTAAGCAGCAATAGCTTTCAGGATAATTTCTTTACTGACTTTTTGGTATCGCTTTTGGGCTGGACTTGGTATGAACGGCTTATAAATGATTATATTTACAAAGAATATTACGAGAAGGATTACGAAAAGCATAGTTTTGCTGCGGGAATGTTTCTTTTGAATATTGTTTTGCTCTTGTGTAGCGGTGTCGTTTTCCATTATGAATATCTCTTTGCAGTCTTTGTGAGAAGTCCCTCAAAAACTATCTCGCGTGACATTTTAAATAAAAGTGCGGCATTTGTCAAATGTAAATATAATCCCTCAATAAATTGAGGGGCTAAGCGTTGGAATCTTTTTCGTTTAGGAATCGGCCGAACTGAAGGTCCACGTCCCTGATGTGCTTTTTGAGCCAGATGAAAAGAAAGTCCCTGATATGGTCGGCGATGTCCTTGACGGCACCTTCGGCCTCGAAGTCCTCAACGAGTTTTTTGACGGCGTTTTTGAATTCCTCGTGCTGTTGCTTTTGCAAATCCAGTCCGGAATAATCGTGCTCGGCCATCTGCTTTTCTTCTTCGGAGAAATGGAAATCGGCGTAATCCAATAAAAAGTCGAGCGTCTTGGCTATGGTCCCCTCGCCCTGATTCGATTCGATTGCTTCACAGACGGCCTGCAGCCGCTGTATTAACATTTTATGCTGCTGGTCGATTAAATCTATGCCGATAGAGAGATTATTGTCCCACACGATTTTTTCCATTGTATGTCCTTGTATTATTTATCAGAAATTTCCTTCTCTTTCCTGCTCTGAGTCATTCGTGTGCGTCGCCTGGCGTTTGTTTTTATCTTCGTGAAGGGTTCGCTGCAGGAAATGTCCCACGATAATAATAACGACAAGCACAGCCATAAGTATCATCGCCGCGTATGGACTGTAGGACGCCACCTGCTTATGGAGTGTGTGCAAAAAGAAAGCCCAGCCGATGATAGCCATATATGTACCACCCAGCACAACAAGTATATTAATCCATGCCGGCAGGCCCATTAGGAATCCAATCACACAGCCTACTATCGGCCCGGTCATCCAGAAAGGAAACCAAACAAAAACAAGCAATCCGATGATACCGTACTTTCGAACAAAATCCTGGTTTGTCTCGGCGGCTTTTTTGATGCGATTGAAAAAGTTCCTGAGCCATTTGAGCACTAATAAATGTCGCCAGCTAAAGACAAACAAGGGATAGAAAATCAACACAAGAATTGTCTCAATAATCATACTGACGGGAATAACGGAGCTGTTGCCGAGCAGAAGTGTGTATCCGAAGGCCATGCCGGCGGCCCTGCCGAACATGATCGCAGTAGCAGTCATTCCAATTAGAACCTGAGCCTCTTCCGGGGAATATAAAAATTTAATCCCAAGCCAGAAAGAATATATCAATGCCAGTGCGACCCCTATCAGGAAAATACAACCTTCCGGGCTGGTCAGAAGTCCGGTTTTTATCTGATTTGCACGTGGCAAATACGTATCGTTTGATTGTTGTTCCTGGTTTTCCGCCATATCATCGATACCAAATCGAAAAGCCGATAGTTTCTGCTATTATAGTCGATATTTCATATATTACAATATCGGTGACAAAAACATGCCTTCAAAATGGTCGTTATCACTTCTCAAATGCATCGTTCGCTTTTGCATGATTGAGTCTTATTATACTTAAGTTTAATATGTGATTTTTTAATAAACTTTTCATCCATAAAGTTTAATAAGGTAGCAAAGGCTTAGCTGCAATAACATTTTCTATTTGGAAAAAAGGTGATTAGTCAAGTCATTGGCTTGTTGTTGTATAAGCTCAATGCCAGTATGAAGCTCTGTACAATTAGATACGATTTTCTCGATGTCGAGATTTCTGATAAAATTTAATGCTCTATTACCAGGAATATATACTTTCCCAAATCTGGAAAATAATTGCTGTAAATCTTTTTTGCACAGATTCTTCGGATTAGTATATCTCTTTTTACTCCGTTGAGACTTTTTGGCTTGAAGAAATTTATAAATTCCTTCAATGTCGTAGAAAAACCAGGATTCTATTTCCGGATCGGCCGATATGGCATTCACACTCAGAATTTTATTCATATTTCTGATCTTGAGTTGCTCACGAATAAAATCCAAATCTAATGGGGTTGCTGATTGTTTTTGTCTTTCTGTATCAACACAACAATAAGTTCGAACTATGTCGATGCGATTGTTGTATGTGTACTTATATACTTCGCCCAGAACATCTTTATTTATATTGCCTCGGCCTTTTATGTTTCGCAATTCGACTCTTATTCCAAAAAGAAACCGTTTTTTAACTATGGTATAAAATACTTCTTCAGTGTCTCCTTCAAGAATCATAAGTGACACAGGTTTATCGCGCGATGTTTTAAGCGTATGCTTCGGCACCTTCCTATTTCCCCAGAATATCCTCAAAGTTGGAAGCAAGCATATCTCCGAAGCTCATGAATCCGGTCTTAAGATAATCCCGCAATTGTTTGGTATTTTGTACTTTCTTAAAATGTGTTGTCCCTGTTTCGTCAACAATAGCTACATTGACATCCTCAGGATTTACACAATTTAGTATATATGGCGAATGTGTCGTTATCAGAACAGGTTTTTCACCGCTTTGCTCCTTTAGGAATCGGAGCAATTTCTCAAGAGCTTCAGGATGTAAACAATTCTCAAGTTCCTCTACACACAATATCGGATCATCAATTTTCTCTGAGAGAAAAACTGACAATATTGCTACAACCACAAGAGTACCATCTGAGTATTCATCTATAGGTGCATATTCACTTCCTCGTCTTTTCAAATATATTCGCAATATTCGTTCTGGAGATTTTTGGTTTTCATCTCTGGATGTGGATGGTTTAGGTATCTTTTTGGATATGAAATTCAAATCCTCCAGATCCAAAATATCGCAGACTGTATTTTTAAACAATTCAAACTTTCCAGTGTCTTTATGTATTTCATCTATTGTTGTAAATATATCGATTGAAGACTCTCGCAATCCCATCCCTGTTTCTTTCTTTTTATAAATTGATTCTCTGAGATTGTCAGGTGAAAATAGAAAAATTTGTGTCAAGGCTATATCAGTTATTACAGTAATGAATTTTCTCAACTCATCTGGCAAGCCAACAAATTCCGGATACAGTGTCTTTATAGTCGAAAAGGCCGAAATGTCGAGTGCAATACGGTGTTCTTTTTTGCCGGTCTTCGTCTCTACTCCTATGTGTTCTGTATCTCTGGAAAGATAGATTGTACGGGGTCCTTTCCTATCATTAGGTTTTGCCTGAAGGATTTCTTTAATGAACATAGCTTTTCCATCTCGATGAAATTCTCGGTGTGCTGTAAAATCATAATC